>DATFCF010000567.1:0-5469 GCA_035253445.1 Mycobacterium sp. | reverse complement strand
TGGGGCAGGCCGCCGGTGTCCTCCGGCTTGTCCCCCAGCCACGCCTGCGCGCCGCAGTCCGTGAGGATGTGCCTTCGTTCGGCGGCGCCGACATCGGCGGGCACCGGAACGACCGGCACGCCGGCGATCAATGAGCCCGTGACGGCCAAGACGGTCGTCGCCGTCGGGTTCGCCAGCACCGCGACGCGGTGCGCACCGGCGACCCGTTCTGCCACCGATGTCGCCGCGCCGACGAGGTCGCTGCGGCTCAGCACGGCGCCGTCGATGCGCACCGCGTCTTCGATATCGGCACCGCCGGCGACGGCCGCGGGGTTCAGCGAGCTCAGCAGCACGTCCGTGAGGTTACCCATAGGACCACTCGGTGATACTGGGCACGTGGACCCGATCCGACGTGTAGCTTCGCGTGAGGTGTACCGGAACAACTGGATGACGCTGCGCGAGGACGAGATCCAACGCCCTGACGGCAGCACGGGCGTCTACGCCGTCGTCGACAAACCGACCTACGCGCTGGTGATCCCGCAGGACGGCGACAGGTTTCACCTCGTCGAGCAGTTCCGCTACCCCCTTGGCCTGCGACGCTGGGAGTTTCCGCAGGGAACGGCGCCGGAACAGGAGCACCTCGAGGCCGGCGAACTGGCCGTTCGCGAACTCCGCGAGGAAACCGGCCTGCGGGCCGAGTCCATGGCGGTGCTCGGGCAACTCGACGTCGCACCGGGTATGAGCAGCCAGCGCGGCTGGGTCTTCGTCGCGACCGGCCTGACCGAGGGCGAGCACGAACGTGAGCACGAGGAGCAGGACATGCACAGCGCGTGGTTCTCCCGCGCAGATCTGGAACGGATGATCCGCGACGGCGAGATCACCGATGCGCAGACCCTCGCGGCGTGGGCGCTGTTCATCCTGGCCGAGCGGCGTAATCTCGGCTGATAATTCTCGCCGGGGGGTACGGCATGCGAGCGAAGACGATCGACGATGTCCTGACGATCCTCGCCGGGATCGTCGCCGACACGAAGGCACGAAAGGACCCGCTGGGCTACTTCGCGGCCCTGTACCGACAGGTGACGCTCGAGGTGAAGGCCGGAATCGAGCGGGGATTTTTCGACGACGAGAAGCGGCTGTCTGGTTTCGACGCATCGTTCGCGAACGCGTACTTCGAGGCGTACGAGAAGTTCAGTGCGGGCAAGCAGCCGAGCCGGGCGTGGCGGTTCGCGTTCGACAGGACGCGCTCGGGCCGGCTGATCATCCTGCAGAGCCTGCTGCTGGGCATCAACGCCCACATCAACCTGGACCTCGGAGTGGTCACCGGAAAGGCTTTCCCGGGAATCGAATTGGACGGTTTCCGCGACGATTTCAACAGGATCAACGAGATCCTCGCATCGTTGATACCGGCGGCCCGCGAGACGGTCGAGCAGTTCTCGCCGCTGCTCGAGGAGTTGACCGCCATCGGTGGTCAGGACGTCGCGCAGGTATTGGAGTTCAGCGTCGACACCGCGCGCGACGAGGCGTGGCGGGCAGCCGAGCTGATCTCGCTGACGCCGTCGCAGATCGATCTGCTGGCGATCGGAACGCTGGACGCGAAAGCCAAGCTGCTGGGCCGCGTCGTCGCGGATCACCCCGAACCGCTGGCCACGGTGGTCAGGCGTATTCGTCGCGCGGAGAGCACGGACGTCGCCGGGATCATCACCGCGCTCGACGGGATCGTGCAGACCTAGCTGTCGCCGAAGACCGTGGCCCTGCCGACCCGCTCCCAGGCCGCCAGCCCGGCTTTCGCTCCATCGACGGACCCGGTGACCGCGTCGACGGCATCGTTGCCAAGGACCAGGCGCAGCGGCGGCTGATCGGGCTGCAGCGCGATCAGGTCCACCGCCGTGGCACGTCTACCGGATCGAGCGGACGACCGTGTCACAAAATTCGACCTGACGCGATGAGTTCTGAACCGCGTAACGGTCTACACCGTTGAAGACACTAAGCAACAAAACAAGCTATCGAGAGGGGTGACACGATGACCGCGGCATACGGAATGATGGCGATGATGCCCGTGCTGTTCGCCAGCGCCGGCTACGTCCTCGTGTCAGCCGGGGGCACCGCCGAGCGGAAGGGACGTCGGTCCAAATGACCGACGAAGCGGCGATCCGCGAGCTGATCACCCGCTGGGCCGGTGCGGCGCACACCGGGGATCTGGAAACCGTTCTGGTAGACCATGATCCGGACATCGTGATGTTCGACGTACCGCCGCCGTATGACGGGGTGCGCGGCATCGACGCCTACCGCGATTCATGGCCGCCGTTCTTCGAATGGCAGCGCCAAGGCGCGCTGTTCGAAATCGTCGAGCTCGAAGTGACGGCGGGTGAGGACGTCGCATTCGCCCATGCGCTGTTGCGCTGTGGTATGCCCGCCGAGCTCGAGGCCAACCCACAGAATCGGCTGCGCGTCACCGTCGGGTTGCGCAAGCGCGACGGCCGGTGGGTCGTCACGCACGAGCACCATTCGTTCCCTGCGACCGTCTAGCCCGCACCACATCGGCGAGACGAACACGTGATCGAATTGTGGCCGCGGGCAAACGTGTCGAGCGCTCGATTTGACGGTTAGGGCAATTAATCTCCTGGGCATGTCTGCCCATCGGAAGTGGAGCGCCTTGATCGCCGCGGCGTTCACGTGCGTTGCCTGCATTTCGGCTACCGGGATAGCTGAAGCCGCAGTCGCGCAATGGAACGGGCGATATCAGATCGTCACCTTCGCTTCGGACAAGATGGGAAGCAGCGTGGCCGCCGGCCAACCCGAACCCGACTTCGGTGCCCAATTCGTACTCGCGACCGACTGTTCAAGCGGCCTGTGCGTGGCGACCGTCATCGAGGGACCTGCTCCGAGCAATCCGACCATCCCGCAGCCCGTGCGCTACACCTGGGACGGATCGCGGTGGCAGTACGCATACAACTGGCAGTGGGAATGCTCCCGCGGCGCAGGCCTGCCCAGCGAGTACGCCCCGGCACGATCAAAGGTCTTCTACGCCCCCGACATCGACGGGTCGCTGTTCGGCACCTGGCGCACCGACATCCTCGCCGGCGCATGCCGCGGCAATGTCGTCATGCCGGTGGCCGCATACCCCGTCTAGTGCCGGCGTTCGGCAAGCGCCCGTAGGAAAAACGTCAGGTTCGCCGGACGCTCGGCGAGCCGGCGCACGAAGTAGCCGTACCATTGCGTGCCGAAGGGTACATAGACGCGGACGTGGTTGTCCTCGCCGGCCAGCCGCCGCTGCTCGCCGTCGCGGATGCCGTACAGCATCTGGTATTCGAAATCGTCTACGCCACGGCCACTTTCGCGTGCCATCGCCGGTACCGCCTCGATGATCTCCGGATCGTGCGAGGCCACCATCGGGTACCCGCTGCCCGCCATCAGAGTCCGTAGGCACTGCAGATACGAGTCGGTGACGTCGTTGCGATCGCGGTATGCGACCGATGCCGGCTCGTCATAAGCGCCCTTGCACAACCGGATTCGCGCGCCCGACGCCGCGAACTCCGCACAGTCGGCATGTGTGCGCTTGAGGTAGGCCTGCAGAACCGTGCCGAGCCAGTCGAAGTCGGCGCGCAGCTCCCGCACGATCGACAGTGTGGAGTCGGTCGTGGTGTGGTCTTCGGCGTCCACCGTCACCCATGCACCGACCTGTTGCGCGCGCTGACAGATGGTGTGGGCGTTCTCCAGCGCGATCTTCTCGCCGTCGCGGGGTAATGCCTGACCCAGCGCCGACAGCTTCAGCGACACCTCCAACGGCCGCACTGTGGCTGCGGGCTCATCGAGGGTACCCAGCGCGTCGAGCAGCCCTAGGTACGCGTCGACGGTAGCGTTCGCCATGTCGGCGTCCGTCACGTCCTCGCCAAGATAGTCGATCGATACCAACCGTCCGGAATAGCGCAGCTGCTCAACGGAATTCAGCGCATCAGCGACCGTCTCGCCTGACACGAAACGGTGCACCACCTGGCGCGTGACCGGTAGCCGTTCGGCGGTACGCCGTAACCCGTCGGACCGGCTGACGGCCAGGATCGCCGGGCGTGCGACCCGGTGGAACAGCTCGCCCATCATCACGCCTCCATGTGGGGGTAGTTGTGGTCGGTGGGCGGGACGAACGTCTCCTTGATCGACCGGGCCGAGGTCCAGCGCAGCAGGTTCAGCGGCGAGCCGGCCTTGTCGTTGGTGCCCGAAGCCCGCGAACCACCGAAGGGCTGTTGTCCCACCACAGCGCCGGTGGGCTTGTCGTTGACGTAGAAGTTGCCCGCCGCGTGGCGCAGTCGCTTCTGGGCGCGCAGCACCGCCGCGCGATCGTCGGCGATCACCGCACCGGTCAACGCGTACTTGGCACCGGTGTCGACGACGTCGAGGATCCGCTCGTAGTCGCCATCGGGATACACGTGCACCGACAGGATCGGCCCGAAGTACTCGGTGCAGAATGACTCATCGCTCGGATCGTCGGACAGCAGCACAGTGGGCCGGACGAAATACCCTTCGCTGTCGTCGTATTCGCCGCCTGCGGCGATCGTGATATGAGGCCCGCGCTTCGCTCTTTCTATGGCCTTGACGTTCTTGGCGAATGACCGCTCGTCGATCAGCGCGCCACCGTAGTTGGACAGGTCGGTCACATCGCCGTATCGCAACGCGTCGGTTGCGGCGAGGAAGTCGTCACCCATCTTCTGCCACACCGAGCGCGGAATGAACGCCCGCGATGCCGCCGAGCACTTCTGGCCCTGGTAGTCGAACGCCCCGCGAATCAGCGCTGTGCGCACGACATCCGGGCGAGCCGACGAGTGCGCCAGCACGAAGTCCTTGCCGCCCGTCTCCCCCACCAGTCGCGGATATGTGTGATAGCGGTCGATGTTGTTGCCAACCTCGCGCCACAGGTGCTGGAACGTCCCCGTCGACCCGGTGAAGTGAATACCGGCCAGTCGCGGATCGGCAAGCGCCACATCGGAAACCGCGATGCCGTCGCCGGCGAGCAGGTTGATCACACCGGGCGGCAAACCCGCGGCCTCCAGCAGCTGCATGGTCAGGTACGCGGCGAACGTCTGGGTCGGCGACGGCTTCCACACGACGGTGTTGCCCATGAGAGCCGGTGCGGTCGGCAGGTTGCCGGCGATCGCGGTGAAGTTGAACGGGGTGATCGCGTAGACGAAACCCTCCAGTGCCCGGTAATCGGTGCGGTTCCACACACCGCGGCCGCTGACCGGCTGCTGCGCGAGGATCTGGCGGGCGAACGCGACGTTGAACCGCCAGAAATCGATCAGTTCGCACGGGGCATCGATTTCGGCCTGATAAACGCTCTTCGACTGCCCGAGCATGGTGGCCGCCGCGATCTTCTCCCGCCACGGACCGGCGAGCAGGTCGGCGGCACGCAGGAACACCGCCGCGCGCTCGTCGAACGGGGTGGCTTCCCAGTCGGCCTTGGCGGCCGTCGCGGCCTCGATGGCGGCGGTCGCGTCGGCG
>DATFCF010000566.1:0-6957 GCA_035253445.1 Mycobacterium sp. | reverse complement strand
GACTGTTGCGGTCGAGAGGGGTCTAGTTCGCTCGCAGGGCCTCTGTACCTGCGGCTGGGTGGGTAGACAACATTGGTTGTCGGCTTTGTCGATTTATGATGCTCACCTGCATGCGGCCCAGAATCGGTGCCGGCCCGCGGTCCCATTGGTGCAGTGAAGTTGAGACGGGCGGCGACTTAGCCCCTATATTAATTCGACTGCTGTTTCCTGACCGCATGGCGAGAAGAGGTATACCGAGTGGGTGAAGCGCGCGTTATTCCAGTTGCTGTAATTGGAATGTCATGCCGCCTTCCTGGAGGTATTGACTCCCCTGAACAGCTCTGGGCGGCGTTGCTGCAGGGCGACGATTTCGTCACCGAGATCCCCCGGGACCGCTGGGATGCCGACGAGTACTACGACCCCGAACCTGGTGTGCCGGGCCGGTCGGTGTCGAAGTGGGGCGCCTTCCTCGACGATGCTTCCGCCTTCGATGCCGCCTTCTTCGGGATCACCGAGCGTGAGGCGACCGCAATCGATCCCCAGCATCGTTTGCTGCTGGAGACTGCGTGGGAGGCCGTCGAGCATGCCGGTTTGAACCCGGCGGCCGTCGCCGGTTCGCAGACCGGCGTATTCATGGGACTGACGCACAACGACTACGCATATCTGGCCGCGGACACCCGCACGTTGGAGAGCCCCTACGGGTTCACCGGAACGAGCTTCAGCCTTGCGTCCGGCCGCATCGCCTACGCGCTGGGAGTTCACGGTCCCGCCGTCACCGTCGACACCGCATGCTCATCGAGCCTGAGCGCCATCCACATGGCCTGCCGCAGCCTGCACGAGGGGGAGAGCGACATGGCCCTGGCAGGTGGCGTCTCGGTGCTCCTCGAGCCGCGTAAGGCCGCAGGAGGCTCCGCCGCCGGCATGCTGTCGCCGACCGGCCGCTGCCATGCGTTCGACGAGGCCGCGGACGGCTTCGTCTCCGCGGAGGGCGTCGTGGTGCTGACGCTCAAGCGGCTTGACGATGCGGTCGGCGACGGGGACCGCATCCTGGCCGTCATCCGCGGCACCGCAACGAACCAGGACGGGCGCACGGTCAATATCGCGACGCCGTCGGCAGACGCCCAGACCGCGGTGTACCGCGCGGCACTTGCGGCCGCAGGCATCGAGGGCGGCAGTGTGGGCCTGGTGGAGGCCCACGGCACCGGCACGCCCGTCGGGGACCCCCTCGAATACGCGAGTGCGGCCGCGGTGTACGGCACCGACGGCCCGTGTGCGCTCGGCTCGGTCAAGACCAATTTCGGGCATACCCAGTCGGCCGCAGGCGCTCTGGGCGTGATGAAGGCGGTTCTGTCGGTACAGCACGGAGTGATACCGCAGAATCTGCACTTCACCCGTCTGCCCGACGAACTTGCCAAGGTTGACACGAAACTGTTTGTGCCCCAGGAGAAAACGCTCTGGCAGATCAGTGACGAACAACCTCGGCGCGCGGCCGTCTCTGCCTATGGGCTGTCCGGGACCAATGTGCACGCAATCGTGGAGCAGGCGCCAGAGGCATCGCAGGTTGTGCCTGCGCAGCCCAGCGTGACAGGGCCATTGCTGTTCCCGTTGTCGTCCACCTCGGCGCCCGAACTGCGCAGGACCGCAGGCCGGCTGGCTGACTGGTTGGCCAGGGGCGGAGACGGAAACGGCCGTGGACCCGCGATCGACCTGTCCGACTTGGCCTATACGTTGACGCGCCGGCGCGGATATCGCTCCGTGCGGACGTCGGTGATCGCCAGCAGTCGCGACGAGCTGATCACGGCACTGCGGGAGGTCGCCGACGCCGACACCCCGTACCAGGCCGCGGTGGGCAGCGACGACCGCGGGCCGGTGTGGGTGTTCTCCGGGCAGGGCTCACAGTGGGCCGGCATGGGCGCGGATCTTCTTGCGCGTGAGCCGGTCTTCGCCGCGACGGTCGCCGAGCTCGAGCCGTTGATCGCGCGGGAATCCAACTTCTCTGTCACACAAGCGATGTCGGCGCCCGAAACCGTCACCGGAATCGACCGCGTTCAGCCCACAGTTTTCGCGGTCCAGGTGGCACTGGCCGCGACGATGAAGTCGTACGGGGTCACCCCCGGCGCGGTCATCGGCCACTCCATGGGAGAGGTGGCCGCCGCCGTCGTCGCCGGCGCGCTGACCCCCGAGGACGGGGTGAAGGTCATCTGCAGGCGCTCGACGCTGATGTCGCGGATCGCCGGCTCCGGGGCCATGGCGTCTGTGGAACTCCCTGCCTCTCAAGTGCTTTCGGAGCTCGCCGCCCGTGGCGTCACCGACGTGTCACTGGCCGTGGTCGCCTCGCCGCAGTCGACCGTCATCGGCGGCGCCATGCAGTCGGTTCGCGATCTGGTCGCGGCGTGGGAGCAGCGCGACGTGATGGCACGCGAGATCGCCGTTGACGTCGCTTCTCACTCACCGCAAGTCGATCCGATCCTCGACGAACTCGCCGAGGTGCTGGCCGATATCAGCCCGATGGAGCCGGAAGTCCCGTATTACTCGGCGACGCTTTACGATCCGCGAGACCTGGCGGAGTGGGACGCGTACTACTGGGTCGACAACCTTCGTCACGCGGTGCGGTTCTCCGCCGCGGTGCAGGCCGCCTTGGAGGACGGGCACCGGGTCTTCGCCGAACTGTCACCGCATCCGCTGCTGACACACGCGGTGGAGCAGACGGCGCGGAGTTTGGACGTGCCCCTTGCGGTGCTGGCCGCGATGCGCCGCCAGCAAGAGTTGCCCCTCGGGTTGCGCGGTTTCGTGGCAGATCTGCACAGTGTCGGAGCAGGCGTGGACTTCGCTGCGCTGTATCCGGCCGGGCGGCTGGTCGATGCCCCGCTGCCCACCTGGACTCACACTTCGCTGCTGTTGGACCGCGACGGTCACGACGCCAATGTGCGTGGGGCGTGCACGGTCGCGGTGCATCCGCTGTTGGGCTCGCACGTCGTGCTGCCCGAGGAGCCCGAGCGCCACTTGTGGCAGGGCGAGGTCGGCACCGAGGCGCAGCCCTGGCTGGGCGATCACCAGGTACACCAGGTTGCGGTTTTGCCGGGTGCGGCGTACTGCGAAATGGCGTTGGCGGCCGCGCGGGCTGTCCTCGGTGACGCCAGCGAGGTCCGCGACGTGACTTTCGAGCAGATGCTGCTGCTCGACGAGGAGACCCCGGTGTCCGCCTCGGCGTCGGCGGTGTCCCCGGGTGTCGTCGAGTTCGCGGTCGAGACCTATCGGGAGGGCGAACGGACCCGACGCGCCGTCGCTGTCCTGCACGCCGACACCGCACAGGACGGACCGGCCGCCCGCGACATCGACGCTCTGCTCACGGCGCATCCCAACGACGTCGACGGTGCCGACTTGCGGGCGGGTTTCGCGACGGTCGGCATCCACCACGGTGCCGCGTTCGCGGGCCTCTCGTCGGCCTACACCCCCGAGGGGTCGGCAAGCACAGTGCTTGCCGCCGTTGCGCTGCCCGGCCCACTGAGGTCGCAGCAGCGCGGCTACGGGGTGCACCCGGCGCTGCTCGACGCCTGCTTCCAATCGGTGGTCGCGCATCCGGACGTCCAGGGCGCGGCCGCGGGCGGCATGTTGTTGCCGCTGGGCGTGCGCAGGCTGCGGGCGTACGGATCGGCCCGTAATGCCCACTACTGCTACAGCCGCATCGTCAAGGTCGACGCCGACGGGATCGAAGCGGACCTCGAGGTGCTCGACGAGCACGGCACGGTCCTGCTGAGCGTGACCGGTCTGCAGCTCGGCACCGGCGTCTCCGAAGGGGCGCAGGCGGATCGCGTGCTGAACGATCGTCTTTTGACCATTGAGTGGCAGCCACGTGACGTGCCTGAGGGCGAGCACGTCGACGCGGGGTCGTGGCTGCTGATCGATGCCAGCGAGAACGGAAACACGCTGGCCGCAAGCCTTGGCGATGCGCTGAAGTCCGCAGGCGCGGAGTGCACGACGATGGCGTGGCCGCAGGTCAGCGATCATGACGCCAATGCCGAGCTGCTGGCGTCCTACCTGGGCGAGCAAGGATTCACCGGCGTGGTCGTCGTGACGGCACCGACCAGCGGCGGCCCCGATGCCGGGGTCCGCGGCGGCGACTGCGTGCGCCATATGGTGCGGATGACCCGCGAGCTACCCGAAGCGCCGGGTGAGCCGCCTCGGCTTTACGTCGTGGCCCGCAACGCGCAGTCCGTCGTCGCCGACGACGTGCCCAATCTGGAGCACGCCGGGCTGCGTGGCCTGGTGCGCGCGATCGGGATGGAACATCCTCGGCTGCGCGCCACCCAGATCGACGTCGACGAGGCCACCGACGGCGAGCAGTTGGCCCGCCAGCTGCTGACGGGTTCGGACGAAGACGAGACCGCCTGGCGCGACGGCCAGTGGTACACCGCGCGGTTGTGCCCGGCCCCGCTGCGCGCCGATGAGCGGCACACCGCGACGGTCGAGAACGAACAGGCCGGTATGCGGCTGCACGTCCGCACACCCGGCGACCTGGAATCGCTGGAACTGGTTGCGTTCGACCGGGTTCCGCCGGGGCCGGGTCAGATCGAGGTCGCGGTCAGCGCGTCCAGCATCAACTTCGTCGACGTTCTCGTCGCGTTCGGGCGGTGCCCGAGTTTCGACGGCCGGCTACCGGAGCTCGGCTCCGAGTTCGGTGGCGTGGTCACCGCGGTCGGGCCGGATGTGACGACGCACCGCGTCGGCGACCGTGTCGGCGGGGTGTCCGCCAACGGCTGCTGGGGCACCTACGTCACCTGTGAGGCGAACCTCGCGACGACGTTGCCCGACGGCATCGCCGAGCACGAGGCGGCGGCGGTGGGCCTCGCGTACGCCACCGTGTGGCTGGGACTGGAAGAGCTGGCCCGCATCTCGGCGGGCGACAAGGTGTTGATCCACTCCGCGACGGGCGGGGTGGGGCAAGCGGCGATCGCGGTCGCCAGGGCTGCAGGTGCGGAGATCTTCGCCACCGCGGGCAGCGAACAACGACGACAGTTGTTGCGGGACTGGGGGATCGAGCACGTCTACGATTCGCGCAGCACCGAGTTCGCCGACCAGATCCGCCGGGACACCGACGGTTACGGGGTCGATATCGTGCTCAACTCCGTCACCGGCGCTGCCCAGCGTGCCGGGCTGGAGCTGCTCGCCTTCGGCGGGCGCTTCCTCGAGATCGGCAAGCGCGACATCTACGGCGATACCCGCTTGGGCCTCTTCCCGTTCCGCCGCAACCTGTCCTTCTACGCGATCGACCTCGCGCTGATGACGGTCACCCACCCGGACAAGGTTCGCGGCCTGCTGGAGAAGGTGTACAAGCTGATCGCCGACGGCACGCTGCCGTTGCCGGACATCACGCACTACCCGCTTGCCGACGCCGCGAGCGCGATCCGGTGCATCGGCGGCGCCCAGCACACGGGCAAGTTGGTGCTCGACGTCGCACACAGCGGCCAAAGCTCGGTGGTGGTGCCGCCGGAGCAGGTTCCGGTCTTCCGTAGCGACGGCTCCTACATCATCACCGGCGGTCTTGGCGGCCTCGGGTTGTTCCTCGCCGAGAGGATGGCCGAAGCCGGCTGCGGGCGCATCGTGCTCACGTCGCGCAGCCAGCCGAGCGTCAAATCGCAGGAGATCATCGACCTGATCCGGTCCACGGGCGCCGACATCGTGGTCGAATGCGGCGATATCGCCGCGGCGGGCACGGCCGAGCGGCTGGTGGCGGCGGCGACGGCCACCGACCTGCCACTTCGGGGCGTGCTGCACGCCGCGGCGGTGGTCGAGGACGCCACGCTGACCAACATCACCGACGAGCTCGTCGAGCGGGACTGGGCGCCAAAGGTTTACGGTGCTCAGAACCTTCACCAGGCGACGGCATCGCAGCCGCTTGACTGGTTCTGCTCGTTCTCGTCGGCGGCGGCGCTGGTCGGCTCACCGGGCCAGGCCGCCTACGCGGCGGCCAACAGCTGGCTGGATGCGTTCATGTATTGGCGCCGGGCCCAGGGGCTTCCGGCCAGCTCCATCGCATGGGGGGCGTGGGCCGAGATCGGCCTTGGCACGGCGCTGGCCGAAGGCGACGCCGCGATCCTTCCCGACGAGGGCGCGTATGCGTTCGAATCGATGCTGCGTCACGACCGCGTCTACACCGGCTACGCACCGATCCTGGGAACGTCGTGGTTGATGGCGTTCGCACAACGCAGCCCGTTCGCATCGGCGTTCAAGTCGGCAGGCCAAGGCTCCACGGAGGGAAGGAGATTGCGAGCCGAGTTGGCCGCGCTGCCGCGGGAGGAATGGCCGACGCACCTGCGCCGGTTGATCGCCGAGCAGGTCGGGTTACTCCTTCGGCGCGCGATCGATCCGGACAAGCCGCTATCCGAGTACGGGCTCGATTCGCTGGGCAACCTGGAGTTGCGCACGCGCATCGAGGCCGAAACCGGAATCCGCATAAGTTCCATGGGCGTCAGCACCGTTCGGGCGCTGGCAGAGAGCCTGTGCGAAACGCTCGCCGCCGATGAAGCCGTCGCAGCGCCGTCATGACAACGGGACTGGACTAAAGGGGAAAGCAGTGTTCGCACTAGAAGGAATCCATGAATGGGTGGATGCCCCGGGTGAACTGATCTCGTGGAGCCCGTCACCGGCCACCTTGGCGAAGGCGAAGGACGCGCCGGTTTCGGACGTGCCGGCCAGCTATCAGCAGGCCCAGCATCTACGGAGCTACCGCGAGCACGCCGGCCGTGACACGGAGATGGCGCGGCTGACCATTCCCACCTGGAACATCGCCGGGCGCTGCGATATTCGGGCGATGACGTACGTGATCAATGCCTATCTTCGTCGGCACGACACGTATCGCAGCTGGTTCGAGTTCGACGACAGCGACCGTGTCGTCCGGCGGACGCTGGCCAACCCTCACGACATCAAGTTCGTCGCGACCCAGCACGGCGAGAAGACATCCGACGAGTGGCGCGAACA
>DATFCF010000565.1:0-6180 GCA_035253445.1 Mycobacterium sp. | reverse complement strand
AGGTGCCCGCAGACGTCGTGGGCGAAGGTTCGCAAGACTGTCGCGGAGGCCGTGTCGCCTCCGGACGAGCCCATCCTGTTCTGCGGCATGTCGATCGGATACGAGGATGTGGCGGTGGATTACATCCGCACGGGCCGGGCGCCGCTCGACGAGACCGTCACCTTCATCGGCGATTTCGCCGAAACAGAATTCCCGGCTGTTGAATGACGAGATAAGCAACCCCGAACTCTGTTTCGGCGGATCGGCGATCAAGGTCATCCAGGCGTCAAGCACACGCGGCACCCGGTAGGTCCACTGCCAACACATGCGGACGATCAGATAGCAATGCTCCCTAGCGTCTGCAATTACGTGGTGGGACAGTAGGTTTGATTCGAACAAGCCGGGGAAGAGGGCTCGTCCCGTGACGAATTGCTCTACGCTTGCCCGAAGGCTGAGCCGTCTGTCCGTAGAGCCAACAATGACGTCGTACGAGGCGGCGATCGAGCAGTTGTTAGACGCATGCGTCGTACTGTTCGGTCCTGACCCAACAAGCGGTCAGTAATCCCAGACGGCCGGTACGCACCGAAAGACGTCGCCAGCGGCCGCCACGTGGCAGACGGACGGGAATGGCAGGTGGGTGGCCACCAGCGCCTCACCCGTCGACGCCAGCTCACCCAGAAGGCGGATCCGGACGCGCGCCGCCTCTTCGGGGTCGTGTTCGAAGCCGTTGTGCCACTCGGGGTTGTCGAACCCGACCTGGAACACGGCGTCACCGGCGAACGTCAGCCCTTCGCCGCGGGACGCCAGGCGAACGATGCTGTGCCCGGGGGTGTGACCGCCCGTGCGGCTGACGAGAACTCCGGGCGCCACCTCGTACTCCGTCTCGAACGGCCGCAGCCGGCCGCGGTACTCGTCCAAGAAACGCGAGGCAATCGACCGAAGTGCGTCCGGCACCGGCGCTGGCATGTGGGTGTGGGAGA
The DNA here is from genome assembly GCA_035253445.1 of Mycobacterium sp. Classification (GTDB taxonomy): domain Bacteria; phylum Actinomycetota; class Actinomycetes; order Mycobacteriales; family Mycobacteriaceae; genus Mycobacterium. The sequence goes on along the minus strand of DATFCF010000565.1, from coordinate 5,221 downwards.
AATCGGGTGACTCCCAGAACTCGGCTTCGGCGCTCGCCACGTGGATCCGCACGTCCGGACTCAGCCGACTCCTCAGTCCGTCGGTGAGCAGTCCGCCTACGTGGTCCATGTGTAAGTGGGTGAGCACCACGTCGGTCACGGATGCGGAAGGGATGCCTGCGGCCTCCAGTCGCAGGGCCAGCTGCCCGGCCCGCGGAAAGTCCGGGAACTCCATCCCTAACCCAGCGTCGACGAGTATGGTCCGGCCACCGCTGCGCACCACCACCACATTCAGCGGCCAGTCGAGCACCTTCGGCGGTAGGAACATGGCACCCAGCCAGGTCGCCAGGTCGGCCGAGTCGACGTTGTAGGCCAGCGTCTCGGCCGTTATCGGTAGCACCCCATCGCTGATCACCAGCACGTCAATGTCGCCGACCTGCAGCGCGTAGCGCGATGGAACCAATTCGTCATACCCCGGCCCATCGGGGCGTGCGATGTTGACCAAACTCATGTTCTTCTCCTCCTGAGCGCCTTACCCGAAGACATTGTCGAAATGACCTGTCTTCCTCGTAGTACGCACTCCGGCGGCAAGATTCATCCAGCGACCGAGTCGGGCGGTAGTTCCTTCTTAAGCCATTGGGGATTGGCAGCAGGTTCGACTCCGCCTCCAACTGGATCGCTCGTTTGTCGACTGCGCAGCACGCCAGCCGGCTGGAGGCCCAGTTGAAGAAGATCCGCCGCTGCGAGCTGATCATCATCGACGAAGTCGGCTACATCCCGTCCGATCAGGACGCTGCGAACCTGTTTTCCAACGGGTGGCCTTCCGCTACGAGCAGGGCTCGATCATGGTGACCTCCAACCTGCCGTTCGGCCGCTGGGGTGAAACCATTTCCGACGACGTCGTCGCCGCTGCCATGATCGACCGGCTGGTGCACCACGCCGAAGTCCTCACTCTCACCGGCGACTCCTACCGCACCCGCCAACGCCGCCAGCTACTCGCCAAAGAAAATCGCGCCGCCGATGACTAGCGACGCGGATGCGTCAGATTCGCTTGGGCGGCTTACTGATTCACATGGCGGCCGATCCACCAGCGCCGCCGGCCGCATCGGGACTAAGGATGTACAGTCCGGCAATCGTCCGATCGTCACGGAAGGTGATCCGAGCGACGAAATCACCAGCCTCAAAGGCCAATGGCGTGTTGGTGGTGGTGAAGTCGCCGGCGCGCGCGGCGTCAGTGTCGCCGTGGCTCTCGTAGGCCCCAGCCAACCCCACAATGTGGGCCCACGCCTCGGCAAGCCCTTCCTCGGTGAGCCGGTCGCGCATCGTGGCATCGAAGCGAGCGCTGACATCAGCCCACCGGGCATGCGCAAGATCATCGATGACCGTCCTGGCCAGTTCGTCGGCCTCAGGAAGTGGGCTCGTATTCATGACTTCTCCTGTTCTCGGATCAATTGGCTTGCCGTAACGCTGGAAAACGGCCTGACGCGATACGCCGAGCACATCGCCGATCTGCTGCCACGTTCGGCCCGCCTCTCGTGCCTGCTGCACAGCCGCGGCCATCAAGGCCTCAGCCCGGTCCTGTACCTCGTGCGCCGCACGCACCAACTCGAGCGGATCGTTCTCGCCACGCAGAACCGGGGCGGCGAGGATCTGGCCGAGCTGGCGATGAAGCTGCTGACCAGTCACAGCGAACAAACCAGACATGTGTCAAGGATGACTTCACGCGCGTCGATCTGTCAAGTATCACTTGACGACGTTCGCATCCAGGGGGGTCAACATTCAGACGTTGGTCAAGAGTCAGTTTTCAAAAGTTGTTGACGCGCCGGTCACGGCGACATCCTCCGCGAACAGATCGACAAGCCCCAACTGCGAAAGCCGAACTCGTGAAGGAGCATCACCGGGGCATACCCGAATGCCTGGGTTACAACTCAATACGAGTCGGCGAGCGGAGGCTGGAATGCGCGCGGGCGGTGATTCATCTAATGCACTGTGCAGGGGGGATTATCGAGCAGCACCGACTAAGCACCGTTGCGGTGCTCGACCACGAACTGACGGATACAAGCATTCACCTCGTCAGGAACCTCGGCTGGCAAGGCGTGTGAGGTGTTGGGCCACAGGTGACAGCGCCACGCAGGCACCACCGACTGGATCCGCTGAAGCGCCTTGTCGGAATCGTGAATAGTGTTGCCCGCCAGAAGAACTTGGACCGGAAGGTGCACTGAACGCAGCAGACGATCGCTAGGGAAATGCACTGGCGCCGTGCGAACGGGTGTCGCGAAGGCAGCGAATCCCTCCACAAACAGTCCTGCAAGCTTGTCGACAGAACTGACCGGTGCGGGGTGACCCGCTATCCACGCCGCGGCGCGTCGAGCTCGCACGGAACGCGGGCGCGACAAGAGAAGCGCAAGACTTCGCCAGAACCTTACAGAGAGTCGAGCGACCGTGCTGGCCGGGTCAACTAGTGTCACCGTCGCCAATCGGCGGGGCACACGCGCCGCTGTATGGGTGGCAAGCCAACCCCCATAGGAATGCCCAACCAGATGCACATCGTGCAATCTCAGACCCTCCAGAACCGCGTCAATGCTGCGCGCGCAATCTGCGGGGGTAAACATCGTTTTCGTCTGGATGCTTGCTCCGGGCTGGCCCAACATATCCATCGCATAAACGGTGAAATCGCCTGTCAAACCCGCGACTTGGTCCCACCACATGGCCGAAGTCAGGAAAAAGCCGTGTATCAGTACGACGGGCACACCACGGTCTGGCCCGTGCTGATACACCCGAACGGTGCCGAACTTCGTTGGAACATCGTGCACGACATCGGGCCGCGGACTCAATGCGCGTAACTCGTCATACGCTGCCAAATAGTGCCGTCGTGCCTCCGCGCTCTTGAAACCACCGTCAGCCGAGCCCAACCAAGAACCCCTCCGGTCAAAGCGACAATGCGCCGCCAAGGTCACGGTAAGCAGGGGATCGCGGCCAGTCAATCAACCCCATCCCAGCCGGTTGACAACAACCGATCCCGGTTCGGGTTCTGGTGGGTGCAGCCTTGGGCCGAAGCGACATCCCGCATCAATGTCATCGAGTCCAAGGGAATGGGGGTAAGTCTCATTGCGCTTGCCGACAACGTGTCTAGGCCGCGGTCAGGCAGCGCCTCGCGGCTCGGCCGTCCAAGACGTCCGAAACATGCTGTTTCCCAGGATATTTAGGTTGCTCGCTGACGGGCCGACAGTGGGCGTTTGAGATGAGACTGATTCATCTGATTTCATCGGATCAAAACGGCGAGGCTCTATCGGTAACCCGCCATATTCGACTCCGCCGTATTCCTCCCGCTAAGCAAGAGCGCATCGGTCGACGTGGAGCAGGGGAGAGGCACTGATTGCCGCGGCGGCTGTGGCCTGATCAACTGGCGCGTCCTGCAAGGTTCCGAGGCAAGTTCGTTTGCTGAAGCGTGCGATCGGCGTGGTGCATCAGCGACTCAAGTGGCAAGCGAGCGTGTCGACAGCCGGTCGGGTCGGCGGACAGGGAAATAGGTTGGACGGGATTCGGTTCAGGTTGATAGCGTGCGCGAGATCGTGACATCACGCGAGGAGGTGAGACCCATGAACGCAGTAACCATGTGGGTGCTCCCACTCGTGTTCACGGTCGAGCGATAGACGTTGGTGTCGCCGGGAGCGCCTGAAACAAGGCAAACCCGAAAGGCAACACCATGCAATTCACCTCTGAGACATCGTCGAACGGTGTCATCGAACGCAATTTCATTCTGGATGAGATCACCGGCGTGCTCTGGTCGCCCACATCCGGTACCGGCGGCTCGCCACTGCTGCTAACGGGGCACAGCGGCGGCATGCACAAGAAGGCGCCAGGGCTGGTAGCCAGTGCACTCCACAGCGTGACCACCTATGGGTTCACCGTCGCCGCCATCGACGCGCCCGGACATGGTGACCGGCCGCGAAACCTTCAGGATCAACTGTGGACCGACGCGATCCATCAGGCCCGGGCGGCGAGCGAGCCGATCGCCCCGATCGTCCTCGACTACAGCATGTCGCTGGCGGAGCGTGCAGTGCCGGAATGGCAGGCGTCCCTGGACGCCTTACAGGCGCTGCCCGAGATCGGCGTCGAAGCGCCGATCGGCTACGCCGGCGTGTCGTTGGGTGTCGTGACCGGGCTGATGTTGACGGCGGTCGAATCCCGGATTGCTGCCGTGAGCTTCGGTGGTGTGTTCGTGGACGACGCTCTGATCGAGGCGGCAAGAAAGATCACCGTCCCGGTCGAGTACCGGATTCCTTGGGACGACGAGGAATTCGACCGCACATCAGAAGTCGCGTTGTTCGACGCGTTCGCCTCGAAGGAAAAGACATTGCACGCCTACTCGGGCAGGCACCACCCGGTGCCCGAATACGAGCGCGACAGCTCGGCTCGGTTCTTCGCCCGCCACCTAGGCCGGACCGCCGACACGGCTTCGGACTGACGCGAACACGTGTCTGCGTCCGGCCCCGCGCCGGACGCAGATACCGCCATAGCCGCGCTCCTGCCGGCCTGGATCAGGACAACGTGTCGTGCACCCGCAACAGCGGTAGGCGAGCAATGCAGCACCTGGCCGCGATCGTTGGCCACGATGAGCTGCGTATGACCCACTCGATAACTTGTGTGCTCGCCATCGAACCGTGACTAGCGGTGAGGCCGCACCCCGAACATCGGCGGTCCCGTTCTCAATAGCGCTCGGCATTCGAAACATGTTGCTGCACAATATCATAGCCAGTTAGGCGACCGTTACTTCGCTTTCCCAATGTTGTTGGCATTTCGGTAGTTTGGCGACGACGGCTTGATCACGCGCGGCGCATGCTGAAACGAAGTAAGCAACCGTGCTTATGGACAGCGGCAGAGCGGTTACCCATCAGACCAGTGGGTCATAGGTGATGCAGCCGGGGTTAGACAAGCGCACCAGTTGACGACGTCGGCAAACACAATCGAAATCAGGTCGGTATAGCGACCTGCGCTGACGCATCGTCGTGCCGCAGTGCACGCCAAACTAACTCGGCGATTAGTGTGCACAATTGCGTGGTGTCGATCGGATCGTTGCTGTAGAGGCCGCGCAGAAAGAGGGGTCCGGTGGCCAGTTGCAGTGCTGTGTTGTGGTCGATTCCTCGGCGAATCTCGTTTCGGTGTTCGGCGCGTACGAAGATGGTGTGCACCGCGTCGACACGGGCTTTCCAGAAGTAGCTGCGCACGCTTGCGGGAGCCC
>DATFCF010000564.1:0-2755 GCA_035253445.1 Mycobacterium sp. | reverse complement strand
GCACCAGCTTGCCGTCGGCACGGCGGGCGATCGCGGTGAACTCGGTGCCCTGCTGCCCCTCGATGTCAACCCGCTCGGCGGTGCCGGCGCGCAGATCGACCCGAAAGTATCCGCCCCGGGTGGATACGAACACCCGCCCTTCGTTGTCGCCCGCCATGGCCGTCGCCGGTCCGGGTAGCGGCACCGTCTCTGGTGCCCCGGTCGCCCCGAGTGTCGCCAGCGTCGACTTGCCGTCGACGGCGGGAGCCAGGACCGCCAGCAAACCCGTTGCCGGGTCGAACGTCGCGGCCTGCACCTTGGCGCCAAGTGCTCGCACGATGCCGGCAGGCTCCCCGGTGACCGGGGGAGACACCGCGGCCTGAGCTGGAACGATGGTTGGCGGCGGGTCGTCGGCGGCAGGATTCGACGAGCATCCAGCGATACCGGCAATTGCCAGCGCAACCACGCACGAGCGAACTAGCTGAGCTAAGGGGTTTGGGAAGGGCAACAAAGGGTAGCTCTCGGTCGTGCGAATAGTGCGGCTAACGAATCAGTCTAGGCAGACCGCTCGCCGCGGATAACAAACCGCTTGTCGTGACGCGGACACGTACTCCCCGTCCCACGGCCTAACTCGGGTTATGGTGCGATCATGACCGTCGCGGCAGACCAGGAGCTGGGCAACCAGAAGTTTGCTGTCGAGGACATCTGGACTGGTGTACACGCCAGTGGATTTGGCCAAGTGGGCGATGGAAGGACCTTTTCCTTTCGCATCGAAAAGCAGATGCTGCTCGTCGAGCTCTACCGTCCGCGGGTGAGGGGGCCGGTTCCGCAGGTCGAGGACGTGGTCGCGACCGCAACTCGCAAGCTCACCGACATCGACCTCACCGACGAGCGCAGCCTCACGGCCGTCGTGCGTGATGCGGTGGCCGACGCGCAGCCGGTGCCGCGACCCAGCCGCTGACAACACCCCACGGTACGGTCGTCGTCGTGACGGACGTCCCGGCAATGTCGTGGGTGCAGGTAATCGTTCTCTCGGTATTGCAGGGGCTCACCGAATTCCTGCCCGTGTCGTCGTCCGGCCATCTGGCCATCGCCTCCCGGGTGTTCTTCGCCGACGACGCAGGTGCGTCCTTCACGGCGGTCACCCAGCTCGGCACCGAGTTCGCGGTGCTGCTGTATTTCGCCCGCGACATCGGCCGCATCGTCAAGGCGTGGTTTGGCGGCCTGTTCGATGCCGCTCGACGCAACGCCGACTACTGGCTGGGCTGGTACGTCATCATCGGCACGCTTCCGATCGGCGTGTTCGGATTGCTGTTCAAGGACGAAATTCGCACGGGCGCACGCAATCTCTGGCTGATCGCGATCGCGCTGGTCGGCTTCTCGGTCGTCATCGCCGCCGCCGAGTACTTCGGCAGGCAGCAGCGTCACGTCGAACAGCTCACGTGGAAGGACAGCATCATCGTGGGCCTAGCGCAGTGCCTTGCCCTGGTACCGGGCGTGTCGCGGTCCGGCGCGACGATCAGTGCCGGCCTGTTTCTCGGTGTGGACCGTGCCACCGCGGCCCGCTTCGGTTTCCTGCTTGCCATCCCTGCGGTCTTTGCATCCGGCCTGTTCTCGCTGCCCGACGCGTTCCACCCGTCGGGTGAGGGGATGAGCGCCAGCGGGCCACAGCTGTTGGTGGCGACACTGATCGCGTTCGTGATCGGGTTCGCCGCGGTGGCGTGGTTCCTGCGGTTCCTCGTCAGACACAGCATGTACTGGTTCGTCGCGTACCGCGTGCTGCTGGGCTCGGTGGTGCTGATCCTGCTGTCGACCGGGGTGGTGGCTGCGACGTGACCGGTAAGCGCTTGCGCGAAGAGGCGATATGACGGTAATCCTGCTGCGGCACGGCAGATCGACGTCGAACACCGCACATACCCTGGCGGGCCGTTCGAACGGCGTCGACCTGGACGACAAGGGCCGAGAACAGGCAGACATGGTCGTCGCCCGGATCGGCTCGCTACCCATCCGCGCGATTGTGCGGTCCCCACTGCTGCGCTGCCAGCGCACGGTGGAACCGCTGGCGGCCGCGCTGGGTCTGGACCCCGTGGTCGACGAACGGATCTCCGAGGTCGATTACGGGTCCTGGACCGGCCGCAAGATCGGCGATCTCGTCAAGGAGCCGCTGTGGGCGGTGGTTCAGCAACAGCCCAGCGCCGCGGTGTTCCCCGGCGGTGAAGGCCTGGCCCACGTCCAGGCCCGCGCCGTCGCGGCGGTGCGAGAGCACGATCGCCGGCTGGCCGAGAAGCACGACGGCGACGCGCTGTGGGTTGCCTGTACACACGGCGATGTGATCAAGGCCGTTGTCGCTGACGCGCTCGGCACGCACTTGGACTGCTTTCAGCGCATCACCGCCGACCCCGCGTCGATGAGTGTGATTCGTTACACCGCGCTGCGCCCGTTCGTCATTCACGTCAACCACACCGGCGACCAACTCACGGCCGGCCTGCTTGCCAAACCGCCCAAAGCCGACGCGCAGGCCGAGGACAAGGACGGCGAAGTGCCGCCCGACGATGCGGTTGTCGGCGGCTCGACCGATTGAGGCGCTCGTCGTGCAATTACGGCTGACGTGCCATTGCCGGTATTTTGGAGGATGCCATGCCCCGCGCAATTCACGTCTTCCGTACACCCGACCGCTTCGTGGCCGGGACCGTCGGGCAGCCGGGAAACCGGACCTTCTACTTGCAGGCGGTGCACGACAAGCGCGTGGTGTCGGTAGTGCTGGAGAAGCAGCAGG
>DATFCF010000563.1:0-6049 GCA_035253445.1 Mycobacterium sp. | reverse complement strand
CATCCCGGGACGCGACCCACGACCACACGACGGCCACCGCACACACCACCAGCAGCAGGCTGGCGACCAGCGTCGAAATCCCATCGGGGGCGGTGGTTTCGGTGGCCTGCATCAGCGAACCCGGCGGCGCGTAGGCCAGATAGATCCCGCCGCCCACGACGGCGAACCCCACCGCCGCCCACCTGGCGATGTCGTCGCGGCGTCCGGCGACGGCGACTACGACGGCCATCGCCATCAGGACTGGAGCGGCGATCTCGCCGTCGAAGGCCACCGTCACCGCAATGAGCGCGGAGACGGCCGACAACATCGACCAGATGTGCCGCACGGCGCCGGCCACGCCGGTCAGCCTGTCGCCGATCAACACGACCGCCAGCAGCGTCGCGGCCAGCGCAGCGGCCATCAACGCGGCGACCACCCGATCCACTGCCAGCACCACGCAGAGCACCGGCAGCACACCGGCCGCCGTGAGCAGGGCCATCGCCACCCGGTTGCCGGTGCGCGGCAACAGGATGAGCGCACCGACGAGCGCGAGCACCGCCGCGATGCCGCACGCACCGGCCAGCCACAGATCATCACCGTCGTCGAAATACACCGCGACCAGCGCCACCAGCAGCGGAAATGTGCTCGCCGCAGTGCGCGCCGCGTGCAGCCAGATCCAGTCCCTGCCAAGCTGTACCGGCAACGAGGCCGCCGACAGCGCCAGCATGAACCCGACGAGCAGCAAGGTGATCCCGCCGGTCACGACCGGCGCGAGCACGATCAACGGCACCAGCACCAGAACGCCGAGGTGCTCGGAACCCCAGCGCCGGGCCAGGCTGAGTCCGCCGCCGCCGATGACGGCGGCGATGACCAGACCGATCGGAGCCGACACCCAGTCATAGATGGTGGTGAGGGCGATGACGTCGATGTACGCCGCCGCGACACCCGTGGCGGCCAGCGCGATCGCACCGACCCGGCCACCGGGCCTGGCATAGAGCCAGCCGGCGGCCGCCACCAGCGCGGCGGCCAGCGCTGCACCAGCGGCGACGCGGAACTCGGGGCGCAGGATGCCGGCCTGGGCGGCCAACACCAGCAGCAGCACGACACCGATCAGAGTCACCGCGACGCCGGCGACCGCCAGCACCTTCCCGATCCAGCCCTCGGAGCGTTGCGGCCGGGGCGTCGAAGGCACGAGGGGCGGCCGCGCGACCGGCTGCGCCACCGGCGCGAGCGGCTGCGGCGAATACTGCGGCGAGTACTGCGGCTGCGGATAGGCCGGTGGGTATTGCGGCCAGTAGGGCATCGCCGGTGGCGCGTACGCCGCCGCAACCGGCTGTGGCGCAGGTGGCCGCTCCGACAGCAGCCGGTCGAGCTCCGTCAGGTCAGCAGACACCCGGGCCAGCTGTTGTGAGATTGCGGCGAAATCCGCGGAAAGCCGGGCGATGACGGCGCGATGCGGTTCGGTCATGCCGACATCGTCGCAGCAACTCGGCCACTTTCGGATGAGTAGGACTACTCGTCGAGGCCGTGTTCGATTGCATAGCGGGCCAGTTCGACGCGGTTGGCCACCTGAAGCTTGCGAAACGTCGCCTGCACGTGGTTTTCGACGGTGCGGTGGCTCAATGACAACCTGGCCGCAATCTGCTTGGCCGTCAAGCCCTTGGCCACGTGGCGCAGGATCTCCGTCTCGCGTTCGGTCAGGCTGGGCACCGACGTCCCTGGCCGACCCGTCGTACCGGATTGCGCGATGCGCCGGTACTCCCCCAGCACCAGCCCGGCGAGCCCCGGAGTGAACACCGCGCGGCCCTCCGCCGTCGCGCGTACCGCCTCGCCGAGCTCCTGCTTCGACGCACTCTTGACGAGATAGCCTGTGGCGCCCGCCTTCACCGCTTCCAGTACGTCGTCGCGTTCGTCCGAGGCGGATAGCACCAGGATCCGCGACGACGGTGACACCGCCAACACCTCCGCGGTGGCCTGGGCCCCGTCGCCGTCGGCCAGCCGCATGTCCATCACCACCACGTCAGGGTGCACGACGGCGGCCCGGCGCCGGGCCGCGGCGACTCCTTCTGCGGTCGCAACGACGGTGAAGCCGTCCTCGGCAAGGTCGCGGGCGACCGCGTCCCGCCAGATCGGATGGTCGTCGACGACCATCACCGTCGGGGTACTGTCAGTTCCCATTCGGTCCCACATCCCGGCCCGGTGTTCAGCTTGGCGCTGCCACCCAACCAATCCAACCGTCCCACAATCGATTTGGCGATACCGAACCGGCCCTCGCCGACAGCCTCCTCGAGCCGGCCATCGGGGATGCCGACGCCATCGTCGCGGATGCTGACGGTCACCGTATCGCCGAGATCCTCGAGCAACACGTAGGCGCGGGCATCGGGCCCCGCGTGCGACGCAACGTTGTCCAGCGCGTTGGCCGCCGCGGCATACAGCTCGTCGGCGACCGCGGAATCCAGCGGCACCGGGTCGGCAGGCACGCTGACCGATACCCGGTCTGAGGCCCTCCGCCGCAGAAGTGCACCGACGTCGGTCGTCTCGCCGTCCCGCGGTTCGGCGTCCGCTGAGCTGACCAGTCGTCTCAGCGCGCGTTCCTGCTCACCGGCGAGCTCCGCCAATTCCGCTGTCTCGCCGCCGATTTCCTTGCCGCGGCGCGACATCAGCGCAAGTACCTGAATTGCGCCGTCGTGCACCTGGCGCGACAACCGCTCACGCTCCTGGTGCGACGCCGCCAGTCGTGCTGCCTGCTCGAGTTCGGCGTGGGCCCGCCGCGCCGTCTGTGCCGCCATGCCGACCGCCAGCCCCACCGCGAGCTCGATGACAATGGTTGCGTTACGGCCCAAGTCGTAGTTGATGAAGCCCTTCACCAGCGTGCTGGCGATCATCACGACCACACCGGCGAGCATGCCGGCGACGGGCCCGGACAGAATGGCCGCAGAAATCGTTGCGTTGGTGGCCCACAACGTCGTCGGCCAGGCCTGGTTGTTCAGTGCCCACTGGTCGGATGCCACGAACTCGGTGGACAGCATCAAGGCCACCACCACCGCCAGCTCGGCAAGCACCCAGGATGCACGGCGGCCGAATCCCTGAAGGTAGGCGAGCGCGCACACCGCGCTCCAGCCGATCAGAACCGCGAGCAGCAGCCACCCGACCGCAGGCCGGTCGAGGTCTGCGTTGATAGCGATCTGAAAGCCCAGCGCGTAGATGCACGAAAGTAAGCGGAACACCTGCGCAGCCCGCCAAAGCGGGGTGGCGGGATCCGGTGAGGCCGGCATGGGATCTACAGCACCTTGGACAGAAAAGCCTTCGTGCGTTCGTGTGTCGGATTGGCCAGCACCTCACGGGGAGGTCCACTCTCCACGACCACGCCGCCGTCCATGAACACCAATTGGTTTGCGACCTCCCGCGCGAACCCCATCTCGTGGGTCACCACCACCATCGTCATGCCTTCGGCGGCAAGCTTTTTCATCACCGCGAGAACTTCTCCGACCAGTTCGGGGTCGAGGGCGGAGGTGGGCTCGTCGAACAGCATCAGCTTGGGGTTCATCGCCAGCGCCCGCGCGATCGCGACCCGCTGCTGCTGACCGCCGGACAGCTGCGCGGGATACGCATCGGCCTTTTCCGACAGGCCGACCTGCTTGAGAAGGTCCTTGCCACGCGCGACCGCGTCACTCTTCTTGGCTTTCTTGACGTGGATCGGCGCCTCGATGACGTTCTCCAGCGCCGTGCGATGCGGGAACAGGTTGAAATGCTGAAACACCATGCCGATGTCGCGTCGCTGTTTGGCGGCTTCCCTCGGCGGCATCTCGTGAAGCTTGTCGCCTCGTTCGCGGTAGCCGATCAGCTCGCCGTCGACGTACAGCCGGCCGGCGTTGACCTGCTCCAAATGGTTGATGCACCGCAGAAAGGTGGACTTGCCCGAGCCGGACGGGCCGACCATTACCAGCACCTCGCCCCTACCGACCTCCAGCGTGATGCCCTTCAGGACGTGTAGGGCTCCGAAGCTCTTGCAGACTTGTTCGGCCTTCACCATCGGGGTCATGGATGCGGCTCTCCCATCTGCGCCTTGGCCAGCGCCTCAAGCTGTTTGGTTGTCAGCTTGCGGGACGCACCACGCGAGAAATGCCGCTCCAGGTAGTACTGGCCGACCATCAGAAGGCTGGTGACCACCAAATACCAGAACGCGGCCACCATCAGCAGGGGGACAGGCGCGAATTCGCGCGCGGCGATCTCACGCGAGGTGATGCCGAACAGATCCAAAGTGAAAGGCACGCCGGTGACCAGCGAGGTGGTCTTCAGCATGCTGATGACCTCGTTGCCGGTCGGCGGAATGATCACCCGCATCGCCTGCGGCAGCACGGTGCGCCACATCGTCATCCCCCACGACATGCCCAGTGCTGTCGAAGCCTCGGATTGGCCCTCCGGCACGGAACTGATTCCGGCGCGGATGATCTCGGCCATGTAGGCCGCCTCGTTGAGCGCGAGTCCGATGATCGCCAGAAGGAACGGGATGGACAGGGCCTGCACGTTCAATTGGAACAACGACGGCCCGAACGGCACGCCGAGCCTGATGTTCTGGTAGATCGTCGGGACCAGCCCCCAGAACACCAGCTGCACGTACACCGGGGTGCCGCGGAAGATCCACAAGTACACCCACGACACCGACTTGAAGACCGGATTGGGCGACAGCCGCATGACCGCCAGGAGCACACCCAACGCGATCGCCAGCACCATCGAGTAGACGGTCAGCTGCAAGGTGTTGACGAGACCTACCAGCAAGACCCGCTCGTTGAACAGGTACTCCCTGAACACATCCCAGCGATACGCCTCGTTCGTCGCCGCCCCGTAAAGGAACAGCACGAGGAGAACGACGATGACGACCGCCGCCACCCACCGCCACGGATGACGCAGCGGAACGGCATCGATTGCGGCTGGGCTGGCAGATGGCGGCGTGTCGACATCAGTCATGGTCGAATCCTGGCTAGTTGATTGCGCCGTTGATGACCGGCTTGTCGATCATCCCGGACTCGACACCCCAATTCGCCGCGATCTCCTTGTACTTGCCGGTTTCGATGAGGTGCTCGAGGGCCTGCTTCAACGACTCGGCCAGCGGCGAGCCCTTCTTCACCGGCCAGCCGTACGGTGCGGAGTCGAAGATCTCACCCGCGGCCTCCAGCTTGCCGTTGCTCTGCTTGATGGCGTACGCCGTCACCGGCGAATCTGCCGACATGGCGTCCACCTGACCGAGTACCACGGCGTTGGTCGCCGCATCCTGCCCGTCGAACGGGACGATCTCGATCGCCGGCTTGCCTGCGTCGGTGCATGCCTTGCTCTTGGCCGGCAGTTCCTCGGTCTCCTCCGTTGTGGTGGCCTGGACGGCGACCTTCTTACCGCAGGCGTTGTTCGGATCGACCGGCGAACCGGGGCGCTGCGCCCACAGGATGCCTGCGTTGAAGTACGTGACGAAGTCGACCGACTCCTCGCGCTCCTTGGTGTCGGTGAACGACGACATCCCGACGTTGAAGGTGTCGCCCTGGATTGACGGGATGATCTTCGCGAAATCGGCCTCCCGGAACTCAGCTGTCAGGCCGAGAGTGGCGGCGATTGCGTTCATCAGGTCGACGTCGAAGCCGACGATCTTGCCGCTGGGATCCTTGAACTCGTTGGGCGCGTACGGAATGTTGACACCGACTACCAGCTTCCCGGACGACTTGATCTCTTCGGGCAGGGTGTTCGCGATCTCTTCGACCTTCGCGCCCTCAGGCGCGGCACTTGTCTTTTCTTCGCCTGACTGGCCGCCGCTCGCACAACCCGATAAGGCCAAAGCACCGGTGGCAGCAAACACAGCCGCGATGCGCAGGAGTTTCCGTCGACGGCCTTGACACTCAACCAACACGGTTTGCCTCTACTTTCTGCTTCGATGACCCGGCGCGCAGCGCCGGTAACGGAACACTAGGCCAGCGCAAGCGCTGTGGCAGAGGAACCAAAAGCCATGTCGTCAATAAGCGCTGTGCCGAGAGTTATCTGGCAGTCTGCTAACGCCCTCAAGCCCAGAGAGGGGCAACCGCAT
>DATFCF010000562.1:0-6222 GCA_035253445.1 Mycobacterium sp. | reverse complement strand
ACCGCTGCGCGCTCGTGACCTCGTCGGTCGGCACGCCGAACACCCGCGACCCGACGTAGGAGTGCAGGTCCTCCCCCGCGGTGAACGCCTCGATGAGGCCCTCGTCGCCGGACAGGTGCGCCATGATCCGCATTTCGATCTGGCTGTAGTCAGCCGTCATCAGCTCGTCAAAGTCACCCAGGCTGCCCTTGCCGACGACGAACGCATCGCGGATCCGGCGGCCGGCCTCGGTGCGGATCGGGATGTTCTGCAGGTTCGGCTCGGTAGAAGAGAGCCTGCCAGTCGCCGCAATCGTCTGGTTGAACGTCGTATGAATCCGGCCGTCTGCGGCCGTCGACGCGAGCAGACCGTCGACGGTGACCTTCAGCCGGGTGGCGTCACGGTGAGCCAGCAGGTGCTGCAGGAACGGGTGGCCGGTCTTGTCGAACAGCGACTGCAGCGCGTCCGCGTCGGTGGTGTAGCCGGTCTTGGTGCGCTTGGTCTTCGGCATCTCCAGCTCGTCGAACAGCACCACCTGCAGCTGTTTCGGCGAACCGAGGTTGATCTGCTTGCCGATCACCGCATACGCGGCCTCGGCGGCGTCGCGGATCAGGTTGGCGAACTCGCTCTGCAGCTCGCCGAGCTGGTTGAGGTCGACGGCGATGCCCGCGGTTTCCATGCCGGCCAGCACGCGCTGCACCGGCAGTTCCATATTGCCCAGCAGCGACGACGAGTCGATGCGCGCCAGTTCTTCGTCGAGCGCGTCGGCCAGATCCATCACCGCGCTGGCGCGCAGAATCACCGTCTGCACGGCCTGATCATCGACGCCGTCACCGTCATCAAGCAGCGAAAGCTGTTGCTGCTCAGGGTTTTCCGCCCGCAACTCGCGCTTCAGATAGCGCAGCGAAAGGTCGTCGAGCGCGAAGCTGCGCTGCCCCGGCCGCACCAGGTACGCGGCCAGCGCGGTGTCCGACGTGACGCCCGCCAGTTTCCAGCCGCGGCCTTCGAGGTCGTGTATGGCGTGCTTTGCCTCATGCAGCGCCTTCGGTACGCCGGGGTCGGCCAGCCACGACGCCAGCGCGGCCTCATCGTCGGGATGCAGCGTGGCAGTGTCGATGTAGCGGCCGTCGCCGTCGGCCGACACGATGGCCAGCGCGGTGGCGTCGGCGTCGAACGCCAGATGGGTGCCCACCACCGCGAGCCCGAACCGGGTGCCCGCGCTGTGCTCGGCCAGCCAGGCGGCGAGCTCACCGGGCTCGAGCGCCCCGCCCCGCACGTCGAAGCCCTGGTCGACCTCGGGATCCGCCGAGGCGAGCGTCTCGAACAGCCGATCGCGCAGCACCCGGAACTCGAGGTCGTCGAACAGCCGGTGAATCTGGTCCCGGTTCCACGGCTGCATGCGCAGCGTGTCGGGCGTCTGCGCCAGCGGGACGTCTTTCACGAGGTCGGTGAGCTCACGATTCAGCACCACACTGGACAGATTGGCCCGTAGCGCGTCGCCGACCTTGCCCTTGACCGTGTCGACGTTGTCGACAAGGGCCTGCAGAGACCCGTACTCGGCGATCCACTTCGTCGCCGTCTTCTCCCCCACGCCCGGGATGCCGGGCAGGTTGTCGCTGGGGTCGCCGCGCAGCGCCGCGAAGTCGGGGTACTGCTGCGGGGTCAATCCGTATTTCTCGACGACGGCCTCCGGGGTGAACCGGGTCAGCTCGCTGACGCCCTTGCGCGGATACAGCACGGTGACGTCGTCGCTGACAAGTTGCAGCGCATCGCGGTCGCCGGTGACCACCAGGACGCGGTAGCCCTCGTTCTCGGCCTGGGTGGCCAGCGTGGCGATGAGGTCGTCGGCCTCGAATCCCGCCTCGGCGAGCACCGTGATGCCGAGCGCGACGAGCACCTCCTTGGTGATGTCGATCTGGCCGCGGAACTCGTCGGGGGTGGACGACCGGCCCGCCTTGTACTCGGGGTACTTCTCGACGCGGAACGTCTGCCGCGACACGTCGAAGGCCGCGGCGATGTGGGTGGGTTGTTCGTCGCGCAACAGATTGATCAGCATCGCGGTGAACCCGTACACGGCGTTGGTGGTCAGCCCGCCCTGGGTCTTGAAGTTCTCTGCGGGCAGCGCGTAGAACGCCCGGTACGCCACCGAATTGCCGTCCAGCAGCATCAATGTCGGCTTCTGGTCCGTCTTGGGGCCGGACGCCGTCTTCTTGTCGGTAGCGGTGCTGACTGGGCTCACGGCCCTAACTCTATGCACCCGCCCCGACACGTAGTAGGCGGCGAGCCCTGTCCACCAGCACGCGCGCGGCGGGGCTCATCGGCCCGCTCGACCGCCACGCCAGCACCAGCCGGCCACGCAGTACGGGCACGATCGCAACCCCCAGCCCGCGCTCGGCGAGGTCGGCCAGCGCCAGCGGCGTACTGGCCTCGAACGCAACGCGCGGGGCAACGCCCGCCCGTGCGCACGCGGCGTCGAACTGATGACGAACGCCTGCGCCTACCGGCAGTGCAATGATCGGGCGGTCACGCAGGTCGGTCAGCCGGATGGTCTTGCGGTTCCCCAGCGCGTCGGCGTGGCACACGACCGCGTCGATCGCCTCATCGGTGACGACTTCGACGTCGAGCCCCTCGGGTTGTTCACCGGATCCGACCGAGACGATCGCCATGTCCAGCGTCCCGGCGCGCACCTTGTCGATGAGCTGTTCGGAACTGTCTGTGCCGAGCGTGATTTCGACGTTCGGATGGTCGGCGTGGAAGTCTGCCAGCAGCGCGGGCATGTCGACGCTGTGCGATGTCACGGTCCCGATCGTCACGGTGCCGTGCACCAGGTCGGTGAGTTCCTCGACGGCCGTGCGGATGTCGGCGACGGCAGACTGAAATGGCGGCCCATCGCGTCGAGGATGCGGTGCTGGTCGGCCACAGCTACGGCGGCATGGTCATAACGGGTGTCGCGGATCGTGTTCCGCAGCAGGTGGATTCGCTGGTGTACCTCGACGCACTCGTGCCCCGCGACGGCGAACCGTGGTGGGATCTGGTGAATGAGGAAGAGCGGCAATGGTATCTGGACGTCGACGACACCGGCTACGGCGTGCGCCCGATGTCATTCTTTGATCCGCGTGCGACGTCCCACCCCCTCGCGTCGTTTCTCCAGCGGACCACGTTGACCGGAGATCTGAACAGATTCCGGCGTCGTGAGTTCGTGTACGCGCTGAGATGGCCTGGCGACTCGCCGCCACGGCCCTCCTACGAACGGGTTCGCGACGACCCGAACTGGATCACCCACGAACTCGACGGCGCCCACAACCTGATCCGGGACAAGCCGGACGACCTGCTGCGCATCCTGGCCGACCTCGCCCGGTGAACTAGATCTGGCGCGCCCCCGGCTCGCCAGGGCCGGGCATCGAACCGGGCGGCGGCGGGCCGAGCTGGCTCGTGCGGATCCAGTCGATCGCCATGTCCACGGGGTTCTGCGGATCGACGAACACCGCGAGCTTCGCGCCCGGCTGTACCCGCGCGATGTGCATCTGCGCCACGACCTCGTCGAAGACAGCTCCGTAGGGCTCGGAAGGCCCAGGGCCGTCACATTGAACCCGCGCCTGAATCCGCAGCACCGGCGACATGTTCATATACGAGCCGACCTGCCAGACGCCTTCGACGGTGATGGTGGCGCGCAGACCGGCGCCGTTCGTCAGCTCCGCGTGCCGGATCATCTTCACGCCGATTTCGCTGGCGTTGGCCGCCTCGTGAATCCGGTTGGGGATGTCGCCGATCTGGCCGAAGAACGACGACGGGCGTCCTTGCGACTCCAGATATTGCTTGTTGGCGCCGTACATCCGCCCCCAGTCCTTGAAAGGGTTGGGCATGATGCGGCCCGGTCAGTAGCCGAGGAACTTGCGGAACTGCTGCCCGACGGCCATCGACTGGCCCATCCGCTGCACCCAGCCGTCGAGTGCTGCCTTGGTGTCCGCCGGGTCCCATCCGCGCTCGTTGGCCAGCGTGATCATGCCGGCCTCATCGTTGATGCCGCGGGCCTGCGCGTCACGGGCAAGGGCGGCGTAGTCCTCCAGCGAGATGCCGTTGATGGGCTGCCAGATCGGGTCGTCCGCCGCCACCGAGCGGGTCGACGGCCCGCCGAGCATGGCCGTATCGATCGGTCCCGCGCCTCGGACGTGCACCATCCCGTCGCCCTGCTGCTGTCCAGCCTGCTGGGCAAGAGCTTGCTGTGCCTGCTGTGCGGCTTTCTTTGCCTTGTCGAACAGCCCCATCGGAGGTCTCCTTCTTCTGTCCGCCGCCTCGGTGGCGGCGCTCGTGCGATCAAGTACAGGGCGTTGCCGTGGCTACCGATCCCAAGAACTATGTCGCGGATGGCGGCGGGTCAGTGGGGTAATCGACTACCCCAGTTGTTTGGAGCACCGCCCGAAACTGGAACACGTTTCAGTTTCGCCACCGAAGTCGGTACGCTGACCGCGTGTCAGCTGCATCCACTCAGGCCGCGATCGACGGCTGGTTCGCCACCGATGGGTCCGGTAAGCCCTATCTGATCGGCGGAAAGTGCCATCAGTGCGGGACGTACGTCTTCCCTCCGCGGGCCAACAACTGCCCCAATCCCGCGTGCGACGGCGACGAGCTGGCACAGGTGCCGCTGTCGCGCCGCGGCACGCTGTGGAGCTACACCGAGAACCGGTATGCCCCACCGCCGCCCTATCCGTCGCCAGATCCGTTCGAGCCGTTCGCCGTTGCCGCCGTGCAGCTGGACGACGAGGGACTGATCATCTTGGGCAAGGTCGTCGAGGGCACGCTGGCGGCCGACCTGAAGATCGGCATGGAGATGGAGCTGACCACCATGCCGCTGTATGTCGACGACGACGGCGTCGAGCACATCGTCTACGCGTGGAGGATCGCCTCATGAGTCCCGAGACACTCCCCGAGTCGCTTCGCTCCAGCCCGCCGGAACCCGTCTACATTCTCGGCGCGGGCATGCACCCGTGGGGCAAGTGGGGCAACGATTTCACCGAGTACGGCGTCGTCGCCGCGAGGGCCGCGCTTGCCGAGGCAGGCCTGGACTGGCGCCAGATCCAATTGGTGGCCGGGGCCGACACCATCCGCAACGGCTATCCCGGATTCGTCGCCGGTGCGACGTTCGCCCAGAAGCTGGGATGGAACGGCGTGGCCGTGTCGTCGTCGTATGCGGCGTGTGCCAGCGGATCACAGGCATTGCAGAGCGCGCGGGCCCAGATCCTGGCCGGCTTTTGTGACGTCGCGTTGGTCATCGGTGCGGACACCACGCCGAAGGGCTTCTTCGCGCCGGTCGGCGGGGAACGCCGCAACGACCCGGACTGGCAGCGGTTCCACCTGATCGGGGCCACCAACACGGTGTATTTCGCGATGCTTGCCCGTCGCAGGATGGATCTGTACGGCGCCACGCTCGAAGACTTCGCACAGGTGAAGGTCAAGAACGCCAAGCACGGGCTGGAAAACCCGAACGCGCGGTACCGCAAGGAAGCCACCGTCGAGGACGTGCTGGCCAGCCCCGTGGTCTCGGATCCCCTTCGGCTGCTGGACATTTGCGCGACCTCCGACGGCGCGGCGGCGCTGATCGTTGCCAGCAAGGCCTTTGCCGAGAAGCATCTTGGTTCGGTCGACGGCGTGCCTTCGGTGCGGGCGGTCAGCACCGTGACGCCGCAGTACCCGCAGCATCTGCCCGAATTGCCCGATATCGCAACCGATTCCACCGCGGTGGTGTCTGCACCGGATCGGGTGTTCAAGGATCAGATCCTCGACGCCGCCTACGCCGAGGCGGGCATCGGGCCCGAGGACCTGTCCCTGGCCGAGGTGTACGACCTATCCACCGCGCTGGAACTCGACTGGTACGAGCACCTCGGGCTGTGCCCCAAGGGTGAAGCCGAGCAGCTGTTGCGTAGCGGCGCAACGACCATCGGCGGCCGGATTCCCGTCAACGCGTCCGGCGGGCTGGCCTGCTTCGGCGAGGCCATTCCCGCGCAGGCGATTGCGCAGGTGTGCGAGTTGACGTGGCAGTTGCGCGGGCAGGCGACGGGCCGTCAGGTCGAGGGCGCCACGGTCGGCGTCACCGCCAACCAGGGCCTGTTCGGCCACGGCTCGTCGGTGATCGTCGCGCGCTGACTGCGTCACCGCGCGTGCCGCGAGCGTGCGTGTCCGCCGCCCGACACGCCGATCAGCACCGGCATTTCGCGCACGCTCGCGCGAAGATGAGGCGGTGTCTGG
>DATFCF010000561.1:0-4730 GCA_035253445.1 Mycobacterium sp. | reverse complement strand
CAGACGTTGACATAGTTGTCCCGCACCTCGCCGTGTGCGCCAATACCGTTGGGCCAGGAAATGATTGCGGTGTCAGCGATACCACCCTCGTGGGAGGCGTAGCGCTTGAACAACTTGTATGGCGTGTTGAACGCCATCGCCCAGCCGATCGGATAGTGGTTGTAGGTCTCCGGCCCGCCGAGGTTGTCCATCAAGCGCAGACCGTCCTCAACCGTGTCGATGTAGCCGTTGAAGAACTTCACCTCGTTCACCGAGCCGTTCGGTCCGCCTTCGCCGCTGGCACCGTTGTCGGAAATCACCACGATGATGGTGTTGTCCAGCTGTCCCGATTCTTCCAAATAGTCCAGAACGCGGCCGATTTGGGCGTCGGTGTAGCTCAGGAAGCCGGCGAACACCTCGGCCATCCGGCAGAACAGCCGCTTCTCGTCATCGCTGAGCGAATCCCATGGCCGCACGGTGTCCTGCGGTGGCCATGGTTCCCCGTTGGGACCCTTGACATCCGAATACGGATTCATCGGCGACAGCTCGGTATCCGGCGGGACGATGCCGAAATTCTTCTGATTCTCCAGCACGACTTCGCGGTAACGTTCGTAGCCCATGTCGAACTTGCCCGCGTACCGGTCGGCCCACTCCTTGAAGACGTGGTGCGGTGCGTGCCCGGCGCCGGGGCACACGTAGGAGAACCAGGGCTTGTCGGGTGCGATCACTTTGGAATCGCGGATGAACTCAATTGTTTTGTCGGCAAGGTCCTTTGACAAATGGTAGCCGTCCTCCGGCAGCCCCGGCGGTGCGACGGGGTGGTTGTCGTAGACCAGTTCGGGATACCATTGATCGGTTTCGCCGCCCATAAAGCCATAGAACCGCTCGAATCCCCGCGACAGCGGCCAATGTCGTTTGGTGGAAGCGAGATTGGATTCCTCCAACGGTGTGAGATGCCACTTGCCGACGCAATAGGTGTTGTATCCGTTCTCGACGAGCACCTCTGAGAGAAGCGCGGTGTCGTACGGGATCCGCCCGTTGCAGTTCGGGAACCCGTCGGTGAACTCCTCGATCGTGGCCATCCCAACCGTGGTGGCGTTGCGGCCCGTCAGTAGCGAGGCCCGCGTCGGTGAGCACAACGCGGTGGTGTGGAACTGCGAAAGCCGCACGCCACGTTCGGCGATGCGGCTCATCGCCGGCATGTCGACCAGTCCGCCGAAGCAGTCCCAGGTGGCTATGCCCGTGTCGTCCCAGACGATGTACAGAACGTTGGGCGCGTCTTTGGCAGCAGTCGGGGCGGCGTACGGTCCCCAGTCCGGCTCGGAATCCCGAATGTCCAGCTCGATCTTGCCGTTGAATTCCGTTGCCATGGCCCGCCTCGTCCCGGTGAGTGGATCGCCGGTTTGCCGACGATCGCCCGGAGATTACCCCGGCCGCATGCCGGTTAGCTGGGAAATTGACGATGGCGCCATTACTTGTTTCCTGTTCAACCAGCGTCGCACGGCCAGGAACGGAATCGTCCAACCCAGCCACGCGCCCAGGCCTGCGGCAAACCACAGAAAGTGCTGCTCGTTTCCGCCAAAGACGCTGTCCCGCAAGGGGTGCATGGCGATGAACAGAATCGGCGTCCAGAGCCGATTGGTGATGATCGACAACGCCAGCGTGGCGCTGAGCACCATGTGACGGCGGTGGTCGGCGAAGCGCCGCTGCCGCGCGGCGAGGTAGCCGTTGACCGTGAACCACAACCACAGCACCGCAAGGAACACATTGCTCACCGCCAGGAATGGACCGAACGGCGTCGCGGCACCGATCACCATCGCACACAGCGCGGCCGGGATCGCGGCGCCGACGTAGACACGCCCGACCCGGCGGTGCAGCACCGGGTGGCCGGTTCGCAACCGCGGCCAGATCTGGGCTAGCGCAGCCACCATCGCCACGCTGCCGAACATCACATGAGCGACCAACAGCGGATAGTGCAGCGCAAAGGTGGCGGGCACCCGCGTGCCGGCGGTGAAGTACGGCGGCAGTGACAGCGCCAGGAAGATCACCACGAAGACGGCAAGCGCCGGTGCCAGCCATTTCCTGCAGAACGCACCCGATGCGTATGTCATACGCATTAGCGTACGTCATACGCAGCCGCCGCGGAAGTGGATTACGCTGACCGTGATGACCACAGGTGAGGAGCCGCTGCCGCGCGTTCTGGAAGTGCTGTGGCGCGAAACCCCGGCGCCTCGACGCTCGCGTGGACTGAGCCGGGAGCGCATCGTCGAAGCGGCCATCGAACTGGCCGACGCCGACGGCCTGGGTGCGCTGTCGATGGCCCGCCTGGCCGAGCGGCTGAGCTGCGGAACCATGTCTCTCTACCGGCATGTCGCGAACAAGGACGAGCTGATGACGTTCATGCTCTCCGCCGGGCCTGGGCCGCCGCCGGCTTCCTCGAGTCGCGCGAATTGGCGTAGCGCCCTTGCTGATTGGGCGACCGGGCTTTGGGAGGTGTATCACCGGCACCCCTGGATACTGCACGCCACGGCGGCCGGACCTCCCGCGGACCCCGGGCAGCTGGCGTGGCTGGACGCCGGGCTGCACGCGTTGGGCGGTACCGGCCTTTCCGAGGGTGACAAGCTGGCCGCAGTCATGGCGGTGTTGCACTTCGTGCGCGGCGCGGCGGCGCTGGACGTCGAGGCCGCAGGCCGTACCGACGGACCGCAATACCCGGCTCTGCTACGCCGACTGGTGGACGCCGATCGGTTCCCAGCGTTGGCGGCGGCGCTGGAAGACGGTGTGTTCGACCAGGCCGGCGAGGGCCCCCTTGCTGCCTTCCACTCCGGCTTGGCGCAACTGCTCGACGGCATCGCCGTCAGAACTGCGGCATCTGGTTAAGAACGGCTGTCGGGGCCGTTACGCCGAGATGGCGACATCGTCGCTAGCATGCGCGGACGTTGCGGCGGTGACAATATGCCGAAAGTGGCGACAAGCAAACCCCAGACGATCTCCTATCCACATCCGGGCTCACGCCCCCATCGGACTGACGACGTCGCAGTTGAACCCCACGTGGTGGTGCTGTTCGGCGCGACGGGCGACCTGGCACGACGCAAGTTGATACCCGGTCTGGCCTATCTGGACCAGTCCGAGCTGGCCCCCCATATCGAAATCGTCGCCACCTCGTTGGAGGACTTCACCACAGACGAGTTCCTCAAGTTGGCCAAGGCGGCGATCGAGGAGTTCGGGACGCACAACCTGACCAAACAGCAGTGGGCGCGATTCGCCGAAACGGTCAGCTATGTGCCGCAGAGCGCCGGCCCCGATGCGCTGGCCGCCGCCGTCGCAAATGCCGAGGCGAAGCTTGGCCCCGAAGTACGTCGGCTGCATTACCTTTCGGTTCCGCCCAAGGCTGCGCGCGCGGTGATCACGATGCTGAAGGACGCCAACCTGGTGGAGCGCTCCCGGGTCGTGATGGAGAAGCCGTTCGGCACCGACCTGGCCAGCGCGGTCGAGCTGAACGACTTCGTGCACGAAACATTCCGTGAGAAGCAGATCTTCCGTATCGACCACTTCCTCGGCAAGGAGGCGGCACAGAACATCCTGGCATTCCGCTTCGCGAACGGTCTGTTCGAACCGATCTGGAACCGCAATTTCATCGACCACATCCAGATCGACATCCCCGAGACATTGGGCCTGGACGAGCGTGCCAACTTCTACGAGAGCACCGGCGCCTACAAAGACATGGTTGTCACCCACCTGTTCCAGGTCATGGCCTTCGTCGTGATGGAGCCGCCGACTGCCTTGGAACCCCGCGCGATCAGCGAAGAAAAGAACAAGGTGTTCCGGTCGATGCTGCCGATCAACCCTGCCGACGTGGTCCGTGGCCAGTACACGGGGTATCGCGAGAATGACGGCGTGGCAAAGGATTCCGACACCGAGACGTTCATCGCGCTCAAGGTGGGGATCGACAACTGGCGCTGGGCCGGTGTGCCGATCTACCTGCGGACGGGCAAGCGGATGGCCGAGGGAATTCGCATCATCTCGATCGCCTTCAAGGAGGCGCCGCGCACAATGTTCCCGCCTGGCTCCGGTGTCGGGTCCCAGGGCCCCGATCACCTGACGTTCGACCTCGCCGACGCGTCCAAGGTGTCGCTGTCGTTCTACGGCAAGCGACCGGGGCCCGGCATGAAACTCGACAAGCTATCGATGCAGTTCTCGACGCAGGAGATCGACTCTGCCGGCGATGTCCTCGAAGCCTACGAACGGCTGATCCTGGACGCGATGCGCGGGGACCACACGCTGTTCACCACCGCAGAGGGAATCGAGTCGCTATGGGAGCGGTCGGCCGATCTACTGGCCGATCCGGCGCCATCCAAGCCATACCCGCCAGGGACGTGGGGCCCCAACGCAATTCATCAGCTAATCGCACCCAATGCATGGCGCCTGCCGTTCGAGCGAGCGTGGCGCGAGAAGAAGTAGGTTCAACTTTCCGGTGCCGGTTCGTTCACCCGGTATAGTCGCCAATTCGGCTGACTGTCACCGTCATTGGGGATCTCCAGTTCAAGGGTGGCAACATCGGCACCCGTCTCGTACAACGTGGGATAGCGCAGGTTCAGCGCATCGGACTTTCCTCGCCCCGCGGGAGGCACCGCCAGTAGGTATTCGACGCCGTTGTCCGCCGGCGCGTTGAGCAAGGTGGTGAAGTCCGGATCTGACGGCACCACAAAGGTTTTGGGATGTTGCGACGCTGCGATGATGGCGAAGCCATA
>DATFCF010000560.1:0-7240 GCA_035253445.1 Mycobacterium sp. | reverse complement strand
ATGGCGAAATGGCATGTGTCGCTGGACATGGGCGGCAGAGGCATCGCATCGTGGGTCCACATCGACGATGTCGTCGCCGCGACAGCTAATGCGCTCGACCGGGGACGCGGCGGGCAGATCTACAACATCGTCGACGACCGGCCGCAGTCGTTCGGCGACTACATTCGCGAGCTGTCGGCGAGCCTGCACCGGCCGCCCCCGCTGCCGATACCCCAGCGGCTGTTCGCAGTGGTGGCGCCCTACGCGGCGGTCGCGTTCGGCAGCACCTGGTTGCCGTTGTCGAATGCCAAGGCCAAGGCTGAACTCGGCTGGACGCCTCGTCCCCGCTGACCTCACCCGGACGAACGTTCCGTACCACTCAAAAATTGACGAATTTTCGAGTGGTACGGAACGTTCGAGCCGACTCGTCCTCGAGTCGGACTCCTCAACGCGGCTCGTAGGTCGCCGCTTGATCGTCGTGCGACTACTCGCCGGTGAAGTTCGGCGGCCGCTTCTCGAACGTCGCCGTGATGCCCTCGGTCAGATCCTTCGACGGCAGCATTGCCGCATTCCATGCCGCGACATAACGCAGGCTTTCGGAGACCCTGGCGATGCGCTGCTGATCCAGGACGTCCTTGACGCCGCTGACCGTCAACGGAGGGTTGGCCGCGATCTCTGCGGCGGTCTGGTGCGCGGCGGCCAGCGACGCCTCTGCATCGTCGTAGACGTCGTTGACAAGGCCGATTTGTGCGGCGCGTTGACTGTCTATGTCCTTGCCCGTCAACGCCAATTCGCGCAGATGGCCGTCGTTCAGGATCAGCGGCAGCCGGGCAAGGCTGCCGACGTCGGCCACCATCGCCAGCTTCACCTCGCGCACCGAGAACTTCGCGTCGGCGCTCGCGTAACGGATGTCGACGGCGGAGATCAGGTCCACGCCACCGCCAATGCACCAGCCGTGCACCGAGGCGATGGTCGGGGTGCGGCAGTCGGCGACAGCGTTGATAGCGCCCTGCATGCGCAGAACGGTCTGGTGAAAATCGGCGCGCGGGCGGGCTGACCCGCTGTCGGACATCACGCCGGCGAGAGACCCGCCCATGGCAGGCAGGTCGAGGCCGTAGCTGAAGTTCTTGCCCGATCCGGTGAGCACGATCGCGCGGACTTCACGGTCGGCGTCGAGCTTGGCGAACACCTCGGGCAGTTCGGCCCAGAACGCGGGTCCCATCGCGTTGCCCTTACCGGGACCGACCAGCGTCACCTGTGCGACGCGGCCCTCGACGTCGACGGTGACGGATTCATATACCTGCTCGTCCTGGCCCATGAAGCAAGAGGCTAGCGACCTACGGCGGCATCGCGCCGAGCACCACCTCGTTCACGACCTCGTCAGGCGTGAACTGGCACATCGCACTCGCTATGACAAGCGCGATCATCTCGTCCTCTGGGCCCGTCGGATTGGTCTCCCCGGCAAGGATCGCGCGGATCACCGCCAGCTTGGTGGCTTCGTCGAGGTCGTTGTACTCCCCGCACGTCATGGTCGTGGCGTTCGGCGGCGCAGGAACCTCCGGCAGGTCCGTATTCGGCAACCCCGGTATCTGGATGTCGGGAAACGGGATGTTCGGAAGACCGGGCAGCGCAGGTGACGACGGCGTCGTCCGTGACGGGGCCGATGTCAACGGTGCACCGGGTTCAGTTGTCATCGCGACGGTGCCTTCGGTGGTGCGCTGGCAGCCGGTGGCGAGGCCGGCCAGAATCAGCGCTGCGGCCGTCACCCGCACATACGTCTTCATCTCGTGAACGATATGCGCAACCTGGACGTAACGTGGGACGCATGCCCGACGACTTGCGCCCTGGGCCGGATTCACCGCCCACCGACGAACTCGAGAGTGCAGAAGCGACGTTGGCGGTGCTGCAACACGTGCTGCACGGCATCGCGAAAGACGATGAATCCAGACAGACGCCGTGCCGAGAGTTCGACGTCGCAAAGCTGACCGATCACCTGATGAACTCGATCACCACGATCGGTGCCAACGCCGGCGCGGAGTTCGGTGAGCGGGATCGCGATGATTCGGTTGAGCGGCAGGTCGTCCTCGCCGCCCGCCCCGCCCTGGACGCTTGGCATCGTCGTGGACTGGATGGCACGGTGCCGTTCGGAGGGGGTGAGGCGCCCGCCAAGATGATGGTGGGCGTGCTGTCGATCGAATTCCTGGTCCACGCTTGGGATTACGCCGCGGCGACGGGTCGTGAGGTGACGGCACCCGACTCGTTGTCCGATTACGTACTCGGCTTGGCGCACCAGATCATCACGCCGCAAGGCCGTACCACCGCCGGGTTCGACGACCCGGTCGAGGCAGCGGCCGATGCGGGTGCGCTGGAGCGGCTGATCGCTTATACGGGCCGTACGTCTGGCAGCTAGACCCGCTGCAGGTAGAAGTAGCCGTACCGGCCGTCCTGCACGCCGGCCTTGCCGTTCATGATCCCCATGACGGCGTTGTCGTCGATGACCTTGAAGTGGTCGTGGATCGGCTGGCCGTCGTAGACCATCGTTGCCGTCACCTCACCGCGGAACTCCTCGAGCCACAGGCTGGCACCGCCCTTGCTGAGCTTGACGTTGTCGAACTTGTTGCCGTCGGCGTCCAGGCACACGATGGGCAGCACATCGGTCGGAGACTTCATCGTCTTGCCGAACCAGTTCGCTTTCTCCAGCGCGCGGCTGACCGCATGGCCGGTGTCGAAGGCACCGCCCTTCCACTCGCCGAGCATGAAGTCGATCGACGCCGGCGCCAGCGTGGCCCAGAAGTCGTCGAGTTCGGCGTCGGGGATCTGCCCGGTGCGCTCCATGAACTCGGTGAACACCCTGCGGGCCAGGGTGTCGGTCATTGCTCTGCGATCCAGCGTTGGGCGAACGCGATGAAGGCGTCGTTCTCCTCGGGTGCGGCGACGGTGACCCGCACGCCGTCCTGGCCGTACGGCCGCACGATGATGCGGCTGTTCGCCGAGGCCTGGGCGAATTCGTGGGCGCGTCCCGGCAGCGGCAGCCAGACGAAGTTGGCCTGCGACGGCGGCACGGTGTAGCCGGCGTCGCGCAGAGCCGCCGTCACTCGGGCGCGTTCGGCGACGACGGCGTCGGTGCGGGCCAGTAACTCGTCGGCGGCGTCGAGCGACGCGATGGCCGCGGCCTGCGAAATGCTCGTCGCGGTGAACGGGACGTACACCTTGCCGAGCGCGGTGATGATGTCCGGATCGCCGACGGCGTAGCCGATGCGCAGGCCGGCCAGTCCGTAGGCCTTCGAAAACGTGCGCAGCACAACGACGTTGCTGTGCTTGCGGACCAGCCCGAAGCTGTCCGGCAGCATGTCGTCGCGGATGTACTCGACGTAGGCCTCGTCGAGCGCGATCAAGATGTGCGGCGGCACCGCCTCGACGAAGCGCGCAAGTGCATCGGGGTCGACGACGGTGCTGGTCGGGTTGTTCGGGTTGCACACGAAGATCAGCCGGGTGCGGTCGGTGATCGCGGCGAGCATCGCGTCCAGGTCGAACGTGTAGTCGGTC
Organism: Mycobacterium sp.; assembly: GCA_035253445.1. GTDB lineage: Bacteria > Actinomycetota > Actinomycetes > Mycobacteriales > Mycobacteriaceae > Mycobacterium. Next base: position 3,715 of record DATFCF010000560.1, on the reverse strand, counting down.
AGCGGCACCTCGACCGGCGTCGCGCCCGCGGTGCGCACCTGCAATGGGTAGATCTCGAAGCTGCGCCATCCGTAGAGCACCTCGTCACCGACTGTCGAGGTGATCTGGATCAGCTGTTGGCACAGGCTGACGGAGCCGCAGCCGACGGAGATGTGTTCGGGCGCGAAGTTGACGTGCTTGGCCAGCCGATCTTTGAGCTCGACATACCCGTTGTCCGGGTACCGGTTGATGTTGTCGGTGGCCTTGTCGATGGCGGCCCGCACGCTGGGCAGCGGACCGTAAACCGTCTCGTTGCTGGCGATCTTGATTGCACCTGGCACCGTCTTGCCCGGGGTGTAGGCGGGCAGATCGGCTAGTTCGGGGCGCAGACGGGCGGTCACGCGACCAGTCTATGAGTCGTCCACCTGCGCTTTGCCTTCGCCTGTTGCCCCTGTGTACTCTGTCGGATCGGCGGTTAACGTCAGGAGGCGTGCCAGAGCGGCCGAATGGGACTCACTGCTAATGAGTTGTCCGCCTTAAAGCGGACCGGAGGTTCAAATCCTCTCGCCTCCGCCGGGGCTGACAGCGTCGGTCACAACTGAATAAGCACTGAAGAACATGCGCCCGTAGCTCAACGGATAGAGCATCTGACTACGGATCAGAAGGTTAGGGGTTCGAATCCCTTCGGGCGCGCTCTCAACTGCCTTCCGGGCCGAAACTGAGCGTTGTGCACCAACTTCGGCCTGGATTTCGGTCACAAGCTCAGTTTCGTCACCGGCTAAGTTGGGGTCGTGCGGCTTCTGCTGATTGCCGATACTCACGTTCCCAAGCGCGCCCGAGATCTGCCCCCACGGGTCTGGGACGAGGTGACCAAGGCCGACGTCGTCCTGCACGCGGGCGACTGGGTGGAACCCGCGCTCCTCGACGAGCTGGAGGCCAGGGCCAAGAGGCTGGTCGCATGTTGGGGAAACAACGACGGCGCGGAGTTGCGGCGCCGTCTTCCCGAACGCGCCGACGCCACCCTGGGCGGGTTGCGGTTCACTGTCGTGCACGAGACGGGTGCGGCGACCGGCCGCGAGGCGCGAATGGCCAACGAATATCCCGATTCCGATGTGCTGGTGTTCGGGCACAGCCATATTCCGTGGGACACCACCGCCAGAACCGGTCTACGCCTGCTCAATCCGGGCTCACCCACCGACCGTCGCAGGCAGCCGTTCTGCACCTACATGACAGCCACCGTCGACAACGCTGCGCTGGCCGGTGTCGTGCTGCACCGGCTGGACCGCGCGGACCGCCATGCGTGACCGGCCGGCACGCGTCGCCGACGTGCATGAGATCGCTACGTCGATGCCACACGTGAAACGGATCGAAGGCCCCAAGGGCAACCCGATCTATCAGGTCGGCGGGAAGTCGTTCGTGTTCTTCCGCACCCCGCAGCCCGACGCTGAGGATCCCGACACCGGCGAGCGCTACGCCGACGTGATCATGGTCTGGGTGGAGTCCGAGGCCGACAAGCTGTCGCTGACCCAGGATCCGGATTCACCGTTCTTCACCAACGAGCGGTTCGAGGGCCACCCGTCGGTCCTGATGCGCGCCAGCCGATTACGTGAGATCGGCCGGGTCGAGCTGACCGAGCTGATCCAGGACGCCTGGCTGTCGAGGGCGTCCAAACGCCGCGCCGAGCACTGGCTGGCCGAACACGGCGGCTAGGCCGGCGGCACCTTGGCGTGGGAGGCGCCGCAGATGAACAGCGCGACCCGCGCCGGGACGTCACCCGGATTCTTCCAGCGATGGCGAGTGCCGTTCTGCACCACGGTGTCTCCCGGGTGCAGGGTGACTTCGGCGCCGTCGTCGAGCTCGAGAACGATGGTGCCCTCCAGCACGACCTCGAAGTCGATGGTGTCGGTGGTGTGCATTCCGGGATCGGTGGGGTCGAGATACCGCAGCAGCCCGGGCAGCTTGGCCTCCGCGTCCGCCACGCCGGCCTCCATGTCCAGGTCGGGCGCCGCGGTGGTATCCGGCGCGATCGAGAACAACCCGAACCGGAACCCACCGATCGGCGGGAAGTAGGTGTGCCACTCGGGCATGGACCCGTCGTCGGGGAACTGCGGCGTCTCGTCTCCGCCCCACAACAGATGAGGTTGGAACTCCGGCAGCATCATGGGTACGACGGGAGCCACCATCTCGTCGCTGACGAACACGGACTTTCCGGACGCATCATGTCCGGTCACCACTCGGCGTACTTCCATTCGCTCAGTGAAACACCAACTGGTTGATGACCGGGTGAATATCGTGTCGGTTCATGGACCAACAGCCACCGACCGCCATCATCGAGTCCGCCCACCGCGATCACCTGGAGAATCTGCCGTTCGACGACACCGCAGACTTCGACGACGCCGATCGCGGATTCATTGCCGCGCAACAGCCTTGCGTCATCAAGGCCGCCGACGGGCGCGTGGTGTGGGACAACGACGTCTACGCATTCCTGACCGGTGACGCGCCGGCGACCGTCCATCCCAGCCTGTGGCGGCAGTCCGCGCTGGCGGCCAAGCAGGGCCTCTATGAGGTGGTCGAGGGCATCTACCAGGTGCGCGGCTTCGACCTGTCGAACATCAGCTTCATCGAGGGTGACACCGGCGTCATCGTCATCGATCCGTTGATCTGCACCGAAACGGCTGCGGCGGCCCTGGCGCTCTACCGCGCTCACCGTGGCGACCGGCCCGTCGTCGCGGTGATCTATACCCACAGTCACGTCGACCATTTCGGCGGTGTCCTCGGCGTGACATCGCAGGCCGATGTCGACGCCGGAACGGTTGCGGTGCTGGCGCCTGAGGGATTCGTGGCGCACGCCGTGCAGGAAAACGTGTATGCCGGAACGGCGATGACGCGGCGGGCCACGTACATGTACGGCACGCTGCTGGATATCGGCCCTGCGGGGCAGGTCGGCTGCGGTCTGGGTCAACGGACGTCGACCGGCGAAGTGGCGATGATCGTGCCGACCGTCGACGTCCGCAAGACCGGCGAAAAGCACACCATCGACGGCGTCGAGATCGAGTTCCAGATGGCGCCCGGCACCGAGGCTCCCGCCGAAATGCACTTCTACTTCCCGAGATACCGCGCGCTGTGCATGGCCGAGAACGCCACGCACAACCTGCACAATCTGCTGACGCTGCGCGGTGCGCTGGTGCGTGATCCGCACGGGTGGGCGGGTTACCTCACCGAGGCCATCGACACCTTCGCCGACCGCGCAGACGTGGTCTTCGCCTCGCACCACTGGCCGACGTGGGGTCGCGAGCGGATCGTCGAGTTCCTGTCGCTGCAGCGCGATCTGTACGCCTATCTGCACGATCAGACGCTGCGCCAGCTCAATCAGGGCTACACCGGGGTCGAGATCGCCGAGCAGTTCCAACTGCCGCCCGCGCTCGAGAAGGCCTGGCACACGCATGGCTACTACGGCTCGGTGAACCACAACGTCAAGGCGATCTATCAGCGGTACATGGGCTGGTTCGACGGCAACCCGGGTCGGCTGTGGCCGCACCCGCCAGAAGCTCTGGCACCCCGTTACGTCGAGGCGATGGGCGGTGTCGATCGGGTCGTCGAGCTGGCCGGGAAGGCCTTCGACGACGGCGATTTCCGCTGGGCGGCAACACTTCTGGATCATGTGATGTTCACCGATGCCGATCACGCCGCAGCGCGAGCGCTCTATGCCGATACCTTCGAACAGCTTGCCTACGGG
>DATFCF010000559.1:0-4230 GCA_035253445.1 Mycobacterium sp. | reverse complement strand
CGATCATCGGAAGTTTCGTCACCGGCGTGAAGACCAACCCGTCCGACGGCACCATCGAGTTGGTGGGTGCGCTGGGCAGCATCGTCGCCAAGCCTGAGGTGGTCGACGGCGGGCTCTCGCTGGAAGTGCAGGAACTGACCGGGTTGGGCTTCACGCTGCCCCGCGAGACGGTCCAGCCTGCGCTTGAGGCGTTCACCGCACAGCTGACGAAGAACTACCCGATGGGTATCCACGCCGATTCCGTGCAAGTCACCGATACCGGTGTGGTGAGCCAGTTTTCGACGCAGAACGCTGAGATCCCCAAGGGCGGGGAAGACCCCTGCTTCTCGGGGCTCTAGTCGTGAATCGGCCTCCTCAACGCGGCTCGTGCCTCGCCGCTTGATCGTCGTCCGACTAGTCGTGAGTCGGGGTCAGCCCCGTGAGCACCGCGCGGGTTCCCGATAACCCCAGCCGTGTCGCGCCGGCGTCGAGCATCGCAACCGCGTCGGCGGCCGTGCGGATGCCGCCGCTGGCCTTGACCCCGAGGCGGGGCGCGACGGTCGCGGCCATCAGCTCCACCGCGCGCACCGACGCTCCCCCGGATGGGTGAAAGCCGGTGGAGGTCTTCACGAAATCCGCGCCTGCGTTCTCGGCGGCCCGGCACGCGTCGACCAGTCTCTGCTCATCGCCGAGGCTCAGCAGCGCCGCGGATTCGAGGATCACCTTGAGAACAACGGTGTCGGGGATGGCTTCACGCACCGCGACGATGTCGGCGCGCACGGCATCGAAGTCGCCGTACAGAGCGGCGCCGACGTCGATCACCATGTCGACTTCCTTCGCCCCCGCCGCGACGGCAAGCCGGGCCTCTTCGGCCTTCACAGCTGAAAGGTGTTTGCCTGAAGGGAATCCCACCACCGTGGCGATGGTCTGGCCCAGCGATAGCGATTGCCGTGCGACCGGGATCATCGACGGCGACACGCACACCGCGTAGACGCCTAGCTCCTCGGCTTCCGACGCCAGCTCGCGCACGTCGGCCTCGGTGGCTTCCGGCTTGAGCAGAGTGTGGTCGACGAGCGCGGCCACCTCGTCGCGGCTATATGAGCCCACTAAAACGGTTCTTCGGTGCCGCCGGGGTTACATCCTGTGCTGACCATCTCGGCGGCGTCGACCTCGGGCCGCCACGGCTCGAGGTTCCAGCTGACCTTGCCGGGAAAGGCGAATTCGGCCAGCTGCCAATGGCATACGAACTGCGCCTGCATACCAGGGATATCGGCATCGGGTGAGAGCATCAGCACCTCGGACCATGCCTCCGCGGGATCGACGAAGTCGGTGGATGCCACTCGGCCGGCGTGCGTCGGGTACACCCTCAGGCTCGAAAGGTCGCCCCACTTCGCCCACTCCACATGATCGATGTAGGGCGGCGGCAGCGTGGTGTCGGCGTGGGCGGGTATCGACGCAGCCGCAAGCGGGACACTCAAGGCCGCCACCGCGGCAGCGACGGCACGGTGCATTGTGCTCATGTGGGGGCTATCGGGACTTGCCCTGGATTTCCAGGATCTTCGGCCGGACGTCGACGAGGTAGATGCCCGACGCCACCGCAGCGATCGCCGCCCCGAACGGATCGCGGAACAGCAGCAGGAGCAAGACGCTGACGCCGAGGATCGCGAGCCACACCGGCTTGGTCAGCTTGCCTGCCGCGGTGTAGGCGTCAGGACGCTGCATCGCGGCGTGCACGAACGAGTAAGTGCCCACGACGAAGGCGAGGAAGACGAGCGCAAGCACGATGACGCCCGCTAGGTCGGCAAGTATCACCTCACCAGCCTATGCGGGCGCCATCGTTTGCGTCGAATTACTTCTGGGTGACCTTCTTGGCCGGAGCCTTCTTGGCCGGGGCCTTCTTGGCCGGGACCTTCTTGGCCGGGACCTTCTTGGCGGGGACGGCCTTCTCGGCCTTCTTCGGCAGCTCGACGCCGACCAGCTTGGCGGCACGCTCGCCGACGGCTCGGGTCTGCGTGGCGACGTTGCCCAGCGCTTCCTCGGTCAGCTCGCGGTAACTCTCGACACGCTCGCGGCCTTCTTCCAGCGCGGGCGTGTTGCGCAGCCGCTCGAGGGCGGCCTCGCCACGCTCGACGAGCTTGTTGTAGGTGGACTGCGCGGTCTCCGCGTAGGTCTCGGCGAACTTGCGCAGTTCGTCGCTGTTCAGCCGCTCGCGCAGGCCATCGAACTGAGTCGGCAGGTCTTCCTGCAATTTCGTCACACGGGCGCGGGTCTCCCCGACACGTGCCTCGGCGTCGGTGCGGGCCTCGCCGGCACGCTCGCGCAGCGTCACAACGATCTCGTTGACCCGCTCCAGGGCCAGGTCGGCGGCGCCCACGGCGGCGAGCAGCGGGGCCTTCAGATCGTCGGCGGTCGGTTGGTTCTTCTGAGTCTTCTGCGTTTTCGTAGCCATGTCGTACTTCCTTTCAAATGTTCTGTGGATTGACGTTCAGTGAGCGGTTGATCTGGTTCTAGTCAGTCGTCGGCTCCTCACCTTCAGCGGCTTCGTTCTGTTGGCAAAACGACGTGTAGATGTCGAGCAGCACCTGCTTCTGCCGCTCGGTGATCGCCGTGTCGGTGATGATGGCGTCGCGGACTTCGCTCGCCTCGCTGGGTTCGAGGATCCCGGCGCGGATATAGAGCACTTCCGCGGACACCCGCAGCGCCTTGGCGATCTGGTTGAGCACGTCGGCGGAGGGTTTCCGCAATCCCCGCTCGATCTGGCTGAGGTAGGGATTGCTGACACCGGCCTTCTCGGCCAACTGCCGCACGGATACCTGCGCAGCCTCGCGTTGCGTTCGAATGAAAGTACCGATGTCCTGTGCAGCGTTGGTCACGCTGCTGGACACGACGGCGGCAAGATTTTCATCCTGCGGCATGCGCGTGGCCCCCTCGTGCGTCGGGTATCCGGGTAGTGACACGACCAACCGTACGACGGGGTGCTAACTTTTGCAAGCACTAGTTAGCGCAGGTCAGAAGAGTAGCTGGGCTATCGAATAGATGATCAGGCCCGCCAGCGCACCCACCACGGTGCCGTTGATGCGGATGAATTGCAGGTCACGGCCGACGTGTAATTCGATGCGACGGCTGGCCTCGTCGGCGTCCCACCGCTCGATGGTTTCGGTGATGATCGCTGTGATCTCCACCCCATACTCGGCGACCAGGTGCTGGGCGGCCCGCACGATCCAGCTGTCGACTTTGTCGCGCAGATCGGCGTCGTCGCGCAGCGACTCCCCGATGACGACAACCGAGTCGGCGATCCGGGTCCGCAGCGCCGACGACGGATCGTCGACCGACTCGAACAAAATCCGCTTGGCGGCGGTCCAGGCCGTTTCGGCCGCGCGGCTGACTTCCTCGCGGGCCATGATCTGCTCTTTGACGTTCTCGGCGCGCTGAATCGTCGCCTCGTCGTTCTGCAGGTCGTCGGCGAACTCGAACAGGAACCGGGTGGCCGATCGTCGCAGTTCGTGGTCGGGGTTGCGGCGCACCTTATCGGTGAAGTCCATCAGCTCGCGGTGGATGCGGTCACCGACGAGGTGGTCGACCCAGCGCGGCGACCAAGTCGGCGAGTCACGCTCGACAACCCGCTCGATGATGTCGCCTGCGTTGAGCGACCACTGGAATGCCCGGTCGGCCAACAGTTGAAGCAGCGCCTCCTGACGCTGTTCGGCGAGCAGAGTCGCCAGCACCCGCCCGACGGGAGGTCCCCATTGCGGCTCCGCGATGCGTTTGACGATCATCCGGTCCAGCACGTGCTGCACGTCCTCGTCGCGCAGCATCTCCACCAGCACGCGCACGACGGTAGAAGCCTCGGCGGCGACCCGCTCGGCGTGCGACGGCTCCGACAGCCATTTGCCGAGGCGGCCGGCGACCTGCGCGTCGCGCAGCTTGGTCTCCACGACCTGCGGCGACATGAAGTTCTCCCGCACGAAGGTGCCAAGGCCCTCGCCCAGCTGGTCCTTTTTGCGCTTGATGATCGCGGTGTGCGGAATCGGGATCCCCAGCGGGTGTTTGAACAGCGCGGTGACCGCGAACCAGTCGGCCATCGCGCCGACCATGCCGGCCTCCGCGGCGGCCTTGACGTATCCGACCCACTCCGCGGCACCGTTGGCCTGCGCCCAGCTGCAAAGCAGGAAGATGACGGTGGCACCGACGAGGAACGACAGCGCGACGACTTTCATCCGACGCAGCCCGCGGAGTCGCTCAGCGTCGGCC
>DATFCF010000558.1:0-2895 GCA_035253445.1 Mycobacterium sp. | reverse complement strand
GATGAACGCGCGGCCCAACGCATCGGCCCGGGCTTCAAGCTCGGAGGCATCCGACGGCGCAAGCTCGGTGTAGATGCCCTTGTACGGTCCGCGAACGTTGCCCTGGGCGTCGAACATTTCGTCGAAGGCCTGCGAGTAGCTGCCCACCTTGTTGTAGCCATCGAATACGCCCTCGTACCGGTTGGCCGGTTTCGAGCTGTTGCGCGACGGTCGTTGTGTCTCAGTCGGCAGGGTTCGAAGGCTCACCCATGACATGCTGCACCACCGAAGCCGTTTCGGCAGGCCAGTGGGCGCTCCGGTGGCCGTCGCTTTGGGAGATCAGGGGGGCCGCTGGTACCCTGAACAGTCGCTGCCCGCCGCCGGGCGCCTCACACAGGCTTTAAGTAACCCAGACGAGATTTGCGAAGGAATACACGCGTGGCCAATATCAAGTCGCAGGAGAAGCGCAACCGCACCAACGAGCGCCGCAGACTGCGCAACAAGTCGGTGAAGTCATCGCTTCACACGGCGGTCCGTGGATTCCGTGAGGCCGTTGCGGCAGGTGAAAAGGACAAGGCCGCCGAGTTGCTGCTGTCGACCAGCCGCCAGCTGGACAAGGCCGCAAGCAAGGGCGTGATCCACAAGAATCAGGCGGCCAACCGCAAGTCCGCGCTGGCCTCCGCGCTCAACAAGATCTGAGCGCTCAACAAGCTCTGAGCACTCAACAAGATCTGATTGCTCACCCGTCCGCCGCTAATTCGGCGACCTTCCGCACTGCCGCTTCAAGCGCATAGTCGGCGTCGGCCGCTGCGCCCTTGACGTCCGCATTCAGTGCGGCGACCAGTCGCATCGCCTCGGCGACCGATGTCCGCGACCACCGTCGCGCCTGCTTCTGAGCCTTCTGCACCCGCCACGGCGGCATGCCCAGCTCGGCGGCCAGCCGGTACGGATCCCCTGATAAGGGCCCGACGCGTGCGATGGTGTGCACCGCCTCGGCCAGTGCGTCGGCGAGCACCACCTGTGGCTCGCCGCTCATCATCGCCCAGCGCAGCGCCTCGGCGGCGCCGGCAACATCGCCCACGACCGCCTTGTCGGCGATGTCGAAGCCCTTCACCTCGGCCTTGCCGGAGTGATAACGACGCACCGCTGCCACGTCGATCTTGCCGTCGGTGTCGGCGACCAGCTGCGAGCAGACGGCCGCCAGCTCGCGGATGCTGGAGCCGACCCCGTCCAGCACGGCGGCGACGGTGTCGTCGCTGACCTTGACGCGTAGCGCGGCGAACTCACGGCGGACGAAGTCCGCGCGCTCCGCGGGTTTGGTGATGCGCGCACACGGATGAACATGTGCGCCGAGATTCTTCAGTTGGTCCGCGAGGGCCTTGGCCCGCCCGCCGCCGGAGTGCACGACGACAAGCATGGTGCCCGGCGGCAGGTCGGCAGCGGCGGTGGCGATCAGAGCAACCGCGTCCTTGCCGGCTTCGGCTGCGGCTTCCAACACCACCACACGTTCGTCGGCGAACAGCGACGGGCTCAGCAGCTCGGCGAGCTCGCTGGTGCTGACCTCACCCGCGCGCAGGCGATTCACCGGGACTTGGGCGGATTGCGGATCTTTGCCGGCCTGCTTGCGCGCCTGGCGCAGGACCGTCGCGACCGCGCGGTCGACCAGCAACTCTTCATCACCCAGGACCAGATGCAGGCCCGGAACCTGTTGACTCACCCCACGATCGTGTCATGCGCGCCCGACAGGCCCGACACCGTCCACGCGAGCAGGCACAGGACCACGCCGCACGCTACGAGCCGCACCAACCGCCAGCGCCACAACACCACCGCGGCGATGCCCGCGGCGGCGACGGTGACGACGCCGGGCAGTCCGGATGGAACCGGGACCGACGCTCCCGTCATCCCGGCGGCCCAATGCGCCACCTGCAGCAGCCACCACAGCTCGGGTCCGGTGAACCGGATGAGCAGTTCGGCCCCGGAAGGCCACAGCGGACACAACGCGGCCGCCGCGGTGCCGACCACGGTGATGGGCGGAATCACCGGGGCGACTGCGAGGTTCGCGGCGACGGACACGACGCTGAACGTGCCCGATATCCCGGCAACCAGTGGGGCCGTAACAAGCTGTGCGGCGACCGCGACACTCACGGCGTCGGCCAGCGGCTTGGGCCAGCCGCGTCGCGTCAACCGTCGCGACCACGCCGGCGCAACCACGACAAGGGCCGCCGTCGCCGAGGCCGACAGCGCGAATCCCACATCGACAGCGAGCTCGGGCGCCGCGATCATCAACACGATCACGCTGGCCGCCAGCACCGGGATGGCTTGTCGGCGGCGATGGGACACCACCGCCATCAAGGTGATGCCGCCCATCACCGCGGCGCGCAGCACACTCGCGGACGGCTGGACCACGATGACGAACGCCACCAACGCCAACGCCGCGAGCGCGACCGCGACGCGCGGACCCACCAGCGCGGCGGTGAGCAACACCGCCCCGCACACGATGGTGACGTTGGCCCCCGACACTGCCGTCAGATGGGTCAGACCCGACTCACGGAACTCGGCGGTGGTCTGTCCGGTCAGCGTCGAGGTGTCGCCCAGTACCAGGGCCGGCAGCATCGCCGCCTGATCGACAGGCAGTGCCGCACGCGCCGTATCGCCGAAACCCGTGCGGAGGTGGTGTGCGATCCGCTGAATCGGCGCCGCCTCCCCGAATGTCGGTTCGCCCGTAGCCGACAACACCGCGACGGTCAGGTCGCGCCGGGTCGGCGGGCCGACGCGGGCTCGGAAGCTGACCGGTTGGCCCGCGGCCAGACTCGCGAAGCGGGCTGACGCGAAAACCACCGTGCGGCCCGATATTTCATGGCCGTCGAGCATCTTCAGTGTGCCGCGGAACATCGTCCGGCTACCGCTGAGCGAACG
>DATFCF010000557.1:0-6995 GCA_035253445.1 Mycobacterium sp. | reverse complement strand
CGCGCACGGCGACATTGCACGGTAACAGCAGGCCGATCTGGCGGTCGGCGTTCACCGCGCGGTGTGCCAGTGGCGGGTTGCAGGCCCCGAGGATCAGGTAGTCCTCCATATCCTCACCGAGTTTGGCTTTCAGCGTTGCCTTCATGTCGATTTCGGTCAGCACGCCGAAGCCCTGGTCTGCCAATGCTTTACGGGTTCGTTCGACCGCTTCCTCGAAGGTGGTGTGCAGCGTGGTCGACAATGTGTACCCCATAGCCCCTCCCTGTTTGCGTTTGGTTGATCGGCACGTCAGGCCAAAGCGAGGAACAACTTCTCCAGCTCCGCCTCGGTCATCGGTGGATTGCCTTTGGCGTCGGCCCCGGAAATGCATTCACGAAGTCCGGTGGCGACGATCTTGAAGCCGGCACGGTCCAGGGCCCTGGACACGGCGGCCAGCTGGGTGACGACATCCTTGCAGTCGCGACCCTGTTCGATCATGGAGATCACTCCCGCGAGCTGTCCCTGCGCCCGGCGTAGCCGGTTCAGGACCGCCGCGATGCTGTCTTCGTCACCAACCATGATGTGTTCCCTTCGTGCGTTCGTATGGGCCCATATTACCCGTGGGGGTATCTATTGTGGTTAGGCCGCGCCGGCGGCGGCGTGAGGGTGCCCGGTCAGGTGCCGCAGCGGGCAGTGCCCGTATCTGCTGCAGGCGACGTACACCGCGCCGGCGATGGCGGACAGCGCTGCTACGCCGATCCCCACGCTCAGGTGGACCTCCTGGGCGAGGATGACTGAGGACATCGCAAGGACGAACCAGCCGAACGCCTTCCGCAGTGCGTCGGGGTTGACCATATTGGTCAGGCGTGCGCCGATCAGGGCACCGAGCACGGCGGCGGCGGTGACCATACCCGCCACTGCCCAGTCGATTTGAACGCTGGACAGGTACCCGCCAAGGCCGGCGAATGACTTCATCGCGATCACGATCAGCGAGGTACCGACCGCGATGGGCATCGGCAGTCCGCCAAGCAGTGCCAGCGCGGGCACGACGAGGAATCCGCCGCCGGCACCGACCAGGCCGGTCACCAACCCGACCACCAGTCCCTCGGCGATGATCTTCATGACGGGCATGCGGTGCTCGGCGCCCCCCGACTCGATGTTCTTACGTCCGCGAAGCATGGCGATCGCTGTGGCGATCATCATGACGGCGAATCCGATGAGCAGGACAGTGCCCGGGATGAATCGGGCCAAAAGGCCGCCGGCGTAGGCCCCGGCCATGCCTGCACCACCGAATACGAGGCCGGTGCGCCATTGCACATGGCCGGCCCGCGCGTGCGAGACCGCGCCGATAGCGCTGGTCACGCCGACGACAAGCAACGAGGTCGCGATCGCCTGTTTGGCATCCATTCCGGCGACGTAGGCCAGCAGCGGGACGGTCAGGATCGAGCCACCGCCGCCGAGCAAGCCCAGCGCGATGCCGACGAACACGGCAAGGCCAACAGTAAGAGCGATCATGTCGATCAACTCGCCTTCTGGTCCGCCGGGGCGGAATCGACGAGCTGCGACACGATCGTCTGGGCATCGCAGGTGGCTCCACGGTTGTAGGGCAGCTTGGACAGCGCCATGCCCATCGCGCAGGTGTTGGTCAGGGACGCGACGGTCAGTCCGCCACCGATCGCCGCCGCAACCCACTTGAGCCTCGGCACGGCGAGGCTGCCAAGAATGGTGGAGAGCACGATCGAGCCGGCGACCAGTCGCACCTGACGCTCCAGGTCCCAGCGCTGCGCGCCGCGGTTGACCGCGAAGCCGTTTGCCTCCCAGGCGGTGATTCCGCCATCGAGGATGTGCACGTTGTTCAGGCCGGCCTTGCTCAGGGTTTCCTCGGCCTGCGCGGCGCGCTGACCGGAGCGGCAAACCAGCACGACGTCCTGATCGAGATGCTTGACGATCTCGCCGCGGTGCTCGCGCAGCAGATCAAGCGGGACGTTGTAGGCCCCGGCGATATGCGCGGCCTCGAACTCGCCCGGCGTTCGCACGTCGAGGACCCGTGGCGGCGCCGCGGAACCGAGAAGCTGGCTGAGGTCCTGGGAGCTGATGGTGGCGGGTGCCGACATGTCGATGAGTCCTTTCCGGGTTAGGCGGACCGGGTATCCGACCCGATACCTCCTGGGGTATATTGCTTCCATGTTATACATACCCCCAGGGGTAAATGCAACCCCGGAATTTTTATACCCCTAGGGGTACTTGACATACCCGTAGGGGTATAGGCACGATGGTAATACCCAACACCGAACCGAAAGGACTCGAGCCATGAAGTTCATCCAGTACTACCTGGATTGTCTGTCGCACGCGTCGTACCTGATAGGTGACGAAACCACCGGGCGCGCAGTCGTTGTCGATCCGCAGCGTGACGTGGCCGAGTATCTGGCCGACGCCAAGGAGCTGGGTTTGGAGGTCGAACTCGTCATCGAAACTCACTTCCATGCGGATTTTCTGTCCGGTCACCTGGAGCTGGCGAAAGCCACGGGAGCGAAGATCGTTTACTCCTCGGTCGCCGAAACCGAGTTCGACTCGATGGGCGTCGGCGACGGGGAGCGCTACTCGCTGGGCGCGGAAAACGGGGTGACGCTGGAGTTCCGCCACACCCCGGGCCATACACCGGAGTCGCTGTCGATCGTCGTCTACGCGCACGCCGACGACGAGATTCCCTACGGCGTGCTGACCGGTGATGCCTTGTTCATCGGCGATGTGGGCCGACCCGACCTGCTGGCGTCGATCGGCTTTACCCGCGAAGAACTGGCGGACATGCTCTATGACTCGCTGCACAACAAGCTGATGACGCTTCCCGACGCGACTCGGGTGTATCCCGCCCACGGCGCGGGTTCGGCCTGTGGCAAGAACCTGTCGACCGACCTGTGGTCGACGATCGGGGACCAGAAGGAGACGAACTACGCCCTGCGCGCCCCGGACAAGCCGACATTCATGGAGCTTGTCACCGAAGGGCAGCCACCCGCGCCGAGCTACTTCGTCTACGACGCCATCCTCAACCGCAAGGACCGCGGGCTGCTGGACGAGACCAAGATGCCGACGGCGATGACCTATCAGCAGGTGCGCGAAGCGATCGACGGCGGCGCCGTTTTGGTCGATGGCCGCACTCCTGAGGAGTTCTCCCTCGGCCACCTGCGCCACGCCATCAACATCGGACTTGAAGGCCGTTACGCCGAGTTCGCCGGTTCGGTGTTGCCGTCCGACGTCGACATCGTGCTATTCACCGAGCCGGGTCACGAGCTCGAGGGCAAGAACCGGCTCGCGCGGATCGGTTTCGACCGGGTGGTCGGCTACCTCGACGAGCCGTACAAAGCGATGTTCGACCATCAAGACGATGTCCAGATCGCATCGCGGTTGACGGCCACGGCATTCGACGAGAGAGCTGGCGAGATGACCGATCTCCAGATCGTCGACGTCCGCAACCCGGGTGAGGTCGCGGCGGGGACCATCCCGAACGCGATCGCCATCCCGGTAGGGCAGCTGCCCACGAGGTTCGGGGAGCTGGATCCCGCCAAGCCCACGGTCGTGTACTGCGCAGGCGGCTACCGGTCGTCGGTCGCCGCGAGCCTGTTGCGGCAGAAGGCCTTCGCCGATGTCAGCGACATCCTGGGTGGTTACGGCGCCTGGGACGAAGTCCACCAAAGCGCCTGAGCGACAGAAGAAGAGGACGCCATGACTACCGCCAAGCACCAGATCTTGATCGTCGACGACGGCACGTCCCGAAGCCTCGGTGATGCCCACGGGGGCGACCTGGGTCAGGAACGGCGCCGCGGCCGTCGACCCGGACTCCAACACAGTCACCTGCGCCGACGGGGCGGCCTACGAGTACGACGTGCTCGTGGTCTGTCCCGGCATCCAGCTCGACTGGAACCGCACCCCAGGGCTCGAGGACACGCTCGGCATGGACGGCGTGTCGTCGAACTATCGGTTCGACCTTGCGCCGCGCACCTGGGACTTCATCCGCAATACGCGTTCGGGGTCCGCGGTGTTCATGATGCCGTCGGGTCCCATCAAGTGCGCCGGTGCGCCCCAGAAGATCGCGTATCTGGCCAGCGACTACTGGCGAAAGCAGGGTGTGCTCAACGACATTGACATCCACCTCGTGGTGCCGACACCGCGGCTTTTCGGCATCCCGGCGATCGCCGACAACCTCGATCGCGTCGTCGCTGACTACGGCATTACCGTGCACACCAATTCCGAGGTGACTTCGGTTGACCGCGGCTCATAAGGTGGCGGTGACGAGCGTCGGCGAGGGCGGGACCGACACCATGCTGCCTTACGACCTGCTCCACGCCGTACCGCGGCAGTCGGCGCCGGACTGGATCAAGTCGAGCCCACTGTCGACCGGCGACGCGAATGGGTACGTCGACGTCGACAAGCACACCATGCAGCACGTGCGGTACTCGAACGTGTTCGGCCTCGGCGACGCCGGTTCGACACCGAACTCCAAGACCGGCGCGGCGATTCGCAAACAGGCCCCGGTGGTCGCGGACAACGTCGACGCTTTCCTGAAGAACCAGCCGCTGAGCGCCAAGTACAACGGCTACGGATCGTGCCCGATCGTCACGTCAACCCACGCGATGCTGCTGGCCGAGTTTGACTACGACCTGAACGTGACGCCGTCGTTGCCGCTACTTGATCCGACCAGTCCGCACCGTGCGTACTGGTACCTGAAGAAGTACGGGCTGCCGTTCATGTACTGGAACCTGATGCTCAAGGGTCTGGCGTAGGAATTCAACTACAGCCAAGGCTTAGCCCAACGTGCACAGGTGCCGCGGTTCGGCTGGGCTCCGCACTAGCCGGTGACATGCTGGGCGAGCACGCTTTTGGTTGTGCCGAGGTTGTGCTCGATGATCGGCTTGTCGGTCGGGGTCCTTGTGCGCGAATTGCATGCTGATGCACGGCGTGCGGCAGGCCTAGGTCAACTGTCGTCGAAAGATGACGGTTTCTTGAACCGACGGCCGGCGGCATGCGTCATCTGATGACGGCGGCCGGCGGCATGTGCGGTCGAATCAGGCCAACTAATTCAGTTGCACGCGGCATTGTTCGCTGCGAAAGTACATTCGGGGCACTCGTACCGCACGTTAGGAAGCGCGGTTCGATCGCAAGCGAATGTGGCTCCACCGCGGGCCTTTTGGGTCCTGCTCAGCAAAGAAGACGTACTTTGCACGGCAATCCGGAGGGGATCTGCAGTGTTTCAACGAAGGGGTAATCGGGTCACGGCAGCAAAGGATCTCGTCGAGTTTGACAGCGCCTTCGTGCCGGCAGGAACCGAGGGAACTGTCGTGGCGACCACTGTCCTCGGTACTCCGATGCGTGTTCGGTTCGAAATCGACACGATCGTCGGAGCCAAGCACGTGACCATGGCTGTTCAACGAGGCGATATCTGCTAGTTGACGCTCCCGGTCAACAGCGGTTTACGTGGTCGTTCGTTAGCGCTTGCGGCGCTGACTGTTTGCGGGTCGCTCGGTGGTCTTCTCGGCGCCGATGCGGGGTTGGCCGGTGGCGGCCAGGCAGGGGCGGCACCACCGAAAAGGGCGATCAGACGCAAGCTGAGCGGTGCCACGTCGACCTCGGCGAGGTTCCTCTCGACGGCTCGTACCGTCGCGCGTGCCACGACCTCCGGTGAATGGGTTCCGATATCAGGGGACGAGCTAGCGGCGGAGTTGGCGAACATGCCCGCGTCGCCGATGTACCCAGGCAACACGGTCGAGACGCCGACGTCGTGGGCACATGTCGTCGAGGCGGGCAAGCGCGAAGCCGCGCACCCCGAATCTGGTGGCGCTGTAAGGGAGGCTTGCCCGGACGCGTCTTGCCGGATAGCGACGAGATGAAGAGCAGGTGACCTCGCGGATCTGGCCTGACCGCGGCTCTAGGCAGTCGTGCGACTGTCGATTCGAGTAGTGCGCTACTCATGACATGGCGCAGCGTCGATGGTTGCTTTGGTTGTGCGGGGCGGAATTTCACCATTCGCGATTTCGCTTTCAGCCCGAATCGCGGCGGTCCACGATTCGGAAGACACGCATGGGCTTCTAAGCAGAGAAAGGCAACGTGATGGCAAAACAACCCGATCCGGTGGTAGCCGGACCTGATCCGACCGGTCCGTTCGATCACCCGGTGACCTATGAGGACGACGCGACCGAGGATCACGCACCCGGCGTCGTCGAATCCGGCGACTACGATGCCCGCGCGGAAGCCGGCGGAGATGAAGTGTTGCCACCGCTCGCTTCCGGTGAGCCCTCCACCTCGTTCTCGGACGGCATTCGCGCCGCCCGTGGAGGTGCGAAATGAGCGAGATCAGGTTCACCAACGAAACGAGCTCCACTGTGTGGGTGGCGGTGATGTTCTACTCGCCGGATGGTTGCGCGGCATACGGCATGTGGGGGACGCGGGGTTGGTGGCGGATCGAACCCGGCGCAACCGCTTTCGCGCTGCGTACCAACAATCGCTACGCGGGCTACTACGCCGAGTCTGCTAACGGGAAGACCTGGTCTGGTGACCGCGGTCCGGTGTACGTCTACCAGCAGGCGTTCGACTCGTGCATCGGCATCGGGTCGACCGCAGCCCGCACTGTAAACATGCGGTTGATCGATACCAACGGCAATAATCTGCGTATTCGGCTGACGAACTAACGAGGCCGCCCGATAGGGCAGCACAGGTCACGCAATCGCGCGTGGATTCGCCAGGGGCGGACAAGGCTGTCACGTGTTGTCCGTCTCTGGTGGTCCTATCTCTGCCATCCGCGGCAAGCACACGGTCGTCATCGTCATCGTCATCGTCGCCGTCAGCCACCGTGCTCACATTTACCGTTCGCGCTGACTCTGTCGCCGGATAGCGACCTCGACACACTAAGAGCCGCCTAGGGGAAAAGCGTCACTGTGACAGATCGCAGTCGCCAACCTGGTTGGCGGGCTGGCGGTTTCGCGTATTTCGTGGACCATGTAGGCGCCTGACCGATGTTGCGGAAC
>DATFCF010000556.1:0-2540 GCA_035253445.1 Mycobacterium sp. | reverse complement strand
TCAGTCACGGCGAGCCGATCACCTTCGGCGCCGATCGTGAGTACTGCGTGGTCAAGTCCGGCTACGGACTCGAGGTCGCCAAGACCGCAGACGTCTCGGCCGCCGAAATCGTCGTACACAACGCGCAGGTCGAAGATCCGGCGTACGCCTTTGCGCTGTCGCGGCTATCGGAGCAGAACCTCGAGCACATGGTGACGGGGATCTTCCGTCAGGTGAGCAAGCCGACCTACGACGACGCCGCGCGCCAGCAGGTCGCCGCCGCCCGCGACGCCAAGCCGCACGACACAACTGCGCTGCAGGCCCTCCTCCGCGGTAAAGACACCTGGACCGTCGACTAATCTCATCGACGTGACATCGTCTGTGCCGCTTGCTGCTGTCGTACTCGCGGGCGGTGCGTCTCGCCGAATGGGACGCGACAAAGCCACCATGCCCTTCGAGGGGTCCACCATGGTCGAACTCGTCGTCTCGGCGTTGACCGCCCGGTGCTCGCCGGTCTTCGTGATCGCTGCCCCCGGTCAGCCGCTGCCTGAACTGCAGGCGGAGGTGTTGCGCGACGAGGTACGCGGAGTCGGGCCTCTTCTGGCCACCGGGCGCGGGCTGCGTGCGGCCGCCGACGCGGGCTGCGAGCTCGCTTTCGTCTGCGCGGTGGACATGCCACACATGACCACGGAGCTGATCGACGAGCTCGCCGAGCACAGTGCGCGGCTTGGCGTCGACGTCGTGCTGCCCTGGGACGGCCGGGACCATTATCTGGCCGGCGTGTATCGCACCGACCTGGCCGATCGCGCCGACGCGCTGGTCGCGCAGGGGGAGCGAAGCATGCGCGCGCTGGTCGACACCGTCGACACCCAGCGCATCGTGATGCCCACACAGCGGGCGCTGACGAACGTCAACACCACTGCCGACATCGCCTGAACGCACCGGATCATTACCCACAGTAATGGTTCCAGCAAACTTCCTGAATTTGGTTAGTCGGTCTCGGTTTATCCGTGGTTAGCTACGACCGCAACCGTATCGCAAAAATCCCAGTATTTCGCTCGGCCTGAACTCCGCAGTCGATCAGCCTGAAATACCCATAAGCGGTGCAGGTTTCAGCCTCTCGTGCGCTTGATGCTGGCCCGGCCGGCAGACGCCGGGACACCATGCGCGACGCGCGTCGCCCCAGTCCGGTGCGCATGGCTCTTCGGCATCCGAACGTACTGCACTGGCTCGCTTCACTCCGATGCTTCGAGCCGATCGCGAAGGCCGAAATTCCTCAAATAAATTATCGCAGTGTGGTTTTCGACAGTTCGAAGTCGGCAGCTGACCACTGAAGTGTGAGGGACGCTGTGCCGCCAGCAGCGGTATACAGGTGCAAAACTACTGTCGCTCAATGTATGTCGGACACAAGATCGAAATGCCCCGACAGCGAACCGTTTCCGGGGGTCTCGCTTGAAACCGCCTGTGAAAGGCCTGTTCTGGCGCCGCGCAAGCCCAGACCGTTGAAGTATCAACAGTTTCAAACGTGCGACAGGTCACAAAATATTGGTGATTTGGCTCACCCGAACGAGGCGCAGGTATGAATGTGCCAATCCAGCCGACACGCCGCCGTGACCTGCACCAACCATGTTCGGCGACGGTCGTGATCTGACCGTGATCTGTCCGCGACACAGTCGTCACCCGATATGACTTTGCGCCTTTCGGTTTGTACGTTCCACACGGCTCGAAAACGAGCAAATAATTTCAAACCACGAACCTGCGTGTGAGTGGGGTCGCGGTAGGCGGGATCGCCTGCTGCGGCCGCCGGGTGTGAAACCCCGGTGGAGTGATGATCTCGCTCCCCCTGTCGTGCCTGACCGAGACGGCATGGCCCCAACCCCTCTGCCTTTCCGGCATCTGCGCCTGCGTGAGCGGGCGTTGTTGGCGCGCGCTTGGCGAAAGGAAAGAAGTGAAGAACATCCGCACTACGTTCGGGCTGGCCACCATCGCGGGCGCTCTCGCCCTTGCACCGATGGCTTCCACGGTTCTGGCGGCCGGTACCGCGAATGCGGACAGCGGTGTGAACTGGGACGCCGTTGCGGCCTGCGAGTCGGGCGGCAACTGGGCCATCAACACCGGCAACGGCTACTACGGCGGATTGCAGTTCGACCGGGGCACCTGGCTGAGCAACGGTGGCGGTGACTACGCGCCGCGGGCCGACCTGGCCACCAAGGACCAGCAGATCGCGATCGCCGAGCGGGTCTATGCGTCGCGTGGCCTGTCGCCCTGGGCCTGCGGGTACGCCGCCGGCTGAGTTCTGGCCCGACCGGCCGATCATTCCGGGAAGCGGAATCGGTCGGCCCCCGGCTTATCCGCGGTTCACCTTATTCGCGGTGCTCGGCAGGGAAAGTCTGCGGATTTTACCTGCTATTCGTACCGGCGTTCGCATCGATCGTCTTGAACAGGTCCGATGGTCGATCGTCTTGATCGATTCACTTTACTCATCGCCGCGGCGGGTAAAGCGAGGGCAAAACTCGCCGGATTCGTTGTGACGCCGGTCACGTTTGAGTGACCGGGCAAGT
>DATFCF010000555.1:0-4618 GCA_035253445.1 Mycobacterium sp. | reverse complement strand
CATCGGCGGTGGACGACCGCATGTTGGTCAGCTTCTTCTCGCGGGTGACGTTGATGTCGAGATCCTCTGCGCGCGGATTGATTCCGACGACCATGCCCTCGTAGGTGTCCTGGCCGGGCTCGACGAAGAACTGGCCGCGGTCGGCCAGCTGGATCATCGCGAACGGCGTGATCGACCCGGAGCGGTCCGACACCAGCGACCCGGTGTGCCGGGCCCGGATCTCGCCCGCCCACGGACGGTAGCCGTCGAACACGGCGTTGGCGATGCCGGTGCCGCGGGTCAGGGTGAGGAAGTCGGTGCGGAAGCCGATCAGGCCGCGGCTGGGCACGATGAAGTCCATCCGGACCCACCCGGCGGCGTGGTTCGTCATCTCCTCCATGCGGCCCTTGCGAGCTGCCATCAGCTGCGTGATGGCGCCGACGAACTCCTCGGGGCAGTCGATGGTCATCGCCTCGAACGGCTCGTGCAGCTTCCCGTCGATCGTGCGGGTGACCACCTGCGGTTTGCCGACGGTCAGCTCGAAACCCTCGCGGCGCATCTGCTCGACGAGCACGGCCAGCGCCAGCTCGCCGCGGCCCTGCACCTCCCAGGCGTCGGGGCGGTCGATCTCGACCACCCGGATCGACACGTTGCCCACCAGTTCCTGATCCAGCCGCGACTTGACCATCCGCGCGGTCAGCTTGTGGCCGGAGACCTTGCCGGCCAGCGGCGAGGTGTTGGTGCCGATCGTCACCGAGATCGCCGGCTCGTCGACGGTGATCCGGGGCAGCGCGTGTGCATGATCGGGATCGGCCAGCGTGTCGCCGATCATGATCTCGGGCATGCCGGCTACGGCGACGATGTCGCCGGCGACGGCCTCGTCGGTGGGACTGCGGTCGACCCCTTCGGTGGCCAGCAGTTCGGTGATCTTGGCGCTGGTGATGACGGGAAGCCCGTCGACCTCACGCATCCATGCCACCTGTTGGCCCTTGCGCAGCCGGCCGTTGTAGATCCGGATCAAGGCGAGCCGGCCGAGGAAGGCCGACGCATCGAGGTTGGTGACCAGGGCCTGCAGCGGCGCCTCAGGGTCGCCCTGCGGCGCAGGGATGTGCTCGAGCAGGACGTCGAAAAGCGCGTCGAGGTTCTCACCTTCGGGGACTTCGCCGTTGGCGGGCTCGACGGTGCTGGCCACGCCGGCCCGCCCCGATGCGTAGAGCGTGGGCAGCCCGAGCGCACGCTCGGCCGCCTCCTGCGCTTCGTCGTCAAGATCGGTGGCGACGTCGAGCAGCAGGTCATGGCTGTCGGAGACGACCTCGGCGATGCGCGCGTCGGGGCGGTCGGTCTTGTTGACGACGAGGATCACCGGCAGGTGCGCGGCCAGCGCCTTGCGCAACACGAAACGGGTCTGTGGCAGCGGGCCCTCCGACGCGTCGACCAGCAGCAACACGCCGTCGACCATGGACAGCCCGCGCTCGACCTCACCGCCGAAGTCGGCGTGACCTGGGGTGTCGATGACGTTGATGACCGTGACCGTGCCATCCGCGTTGTGACGGTGCACCGCGGTGTTCTTGGCCAGGATCGTGATGCCCTTTTCCTTCTCAAGGTCACCGGAGTCCATGATGCGTTCGGTGGAGTCGTCGCCGCGGTGTGTCAGGGCACCGGACTGCCGCAGCATCGCGTCGACCAGGGTCGTCTTGCCATGGTCAACGTGCGCAACGATGGCGACGTTGCGGAAAAGGGGGCGGACATCCACGCCGGACAGTGTGGCAGTCTGGCGGGTCGATTACGAAAACGAGAGAACCTGAAGAGACCAAGGCCACTTGAAGTCCAGCAAGCTACTCGACCTCAAACCCAAGAAGAAGTGCTGCCGCAGCAAGCCCCGATGCAAGCGCTGCCCGGTGGTGGTGCACCACGTCCGCAAGGCGGAACGCAACGGAATCCACGGCAAGGACCTGGTCAAGGTGTTCAAGCGGGCCAGGCAAACGCGCTAGCCGAGGCTTCCGGCCGCCAGGGACCTCACAGCTTCCGCGCGTAGCGTCGCCATCGCCTGTCAAAGGCGGTTTGGAGGCTGGCACTCATGACAGTCGAAGAGGTTTTCACCATCGGTGTGATCGCCGTTTTGGCGACCGCCGCGACGGCGGCGATCTACGTCGGCCTGCTCAATTGGATGGGCGCCCTCTATGTAGTGCGGTGCGCGCAGTGTCACCACCTGACGTTCTCGTCGGCGAATCGGTCACAGGAGTCGTGTGCGCACTGCCGTCACCCGGTGTTGATGCATCCGATCCACTCGCTGCAGCACACCGGTGTGCGGGTGGTCGACGACCATTTGCATTACTGAGTCGGGACCGCGGGCACGACGGACAGCAATGCGGTGGGCTAGCGAACCTTGGTGTCGTAAGTCGTTGACTCGCTTGCAGTAGTCGCCGATGGGTTCCGAGTTCAGGCCGTCTTGTCGGGATCGGCGACGGGGTCACACCCGCCACATCAGCATCGCGATGGCAGACACGATGCCCTTCCAAATGTGATAGCGCGTGCGATATCAACATCCCGACCACCATGGCCCTCTGGAGCAGTTACCCACGTGACCGCTGTGACAACAACAGGACCAAGAAACCGCGCCGCGCCCCCACCGCCCGAATCAATGCCTCAGGACACGAGATTCCCGCCACCTCCGCGCGCCAAAGCAGATGGTGCGGCTGTCGCTGGTAGTCACACGGTCACGATGGTTCCCGCGGTTCAGCTCACAAGGGTGAAGGTGGCGACGCCAGTGGCTCCGGTGATCTCGTCGATGACGGTAATCGTGTAGTCGCCGGGCGTTGTGATCCGCTCAGAGTTGATGCCCCCGTTGAAGGGCGAACCAACAGACTTCGTGCATTCAGCGGTCCGCTGCGCGGGGAAGCTCTCGGGACCGGTGACCTGCATCTTGATTTGGCAATTCTCGCCGTCGACCTCCACGCCACCGGCCGTGGCAGTCCAGCCGTAGCCAAGCCCGAAATCGAGGTTGCCGTCAAAGGCGAACATGTTCGGGCCGACCTTGCGGCCTTGCAGCGCTTCGACATTGATTGCAATGGCGTCAACCTGAGTCGGTATCGGCGGCGCCGGTGGCGGAGGAGACGGTTCTGGGGTTGTCGTCGTCGTCGTGGTTGTCGTCATCGTGGTTGTCGTAGTCGTGGTCGTTGTCATAGGGGTGGGTGCAGAGCTGGTATACGACGGTCCGGCCGATTGACTCTCAGTGCTACAGCCCTTGAAACCCAACAGTCCCAGCACCGCCAAGATGAACGCGCCAATTCCGGCAAGGGCCGACCAGTAGTACACACTCCTGCGGTTGGACGGCTCGTCGCTCATGTCACCCTTCCCCTCACCAGCTTCTCGGTAGCGTACTTGCGGCCGGCAAATCAGCAACCGGACAACACGTGCGTCGCGTCGGGCTACGGGTACGACAGCAACAGCATCACCCGGCCATCGGACGGCGGGTCGGGGAAGTCGTTCTCGTCGAACCCGTAGTACTCCTCCTGGTCCTCGGTGATGGAGTCGATCACCTTGCCCTGAGTCTTGATCTCGCCGTTGCGCACATCGTTCATCACCCCGACGAAGTCAGCGACCGATAACGATTCGGCGAGTAGTAACGCCTCGCCGCCGGACGGAAGGTCAACCAGCACACCGGCACCCGAGAAGTTGTTGCCGCCACGCCCGGTGCCCCGAGGCGCCCAGTACACCGGCTCGGACGCGACATCGCCTTCGACGCGACGGTATTCGCCGGCGTACTCGGTGTCCTCGACGGTGACGACGGACAGGGCGGCAATCTTTCGGTCTTCCTGCCAGAACATCCAGGCCAGTGGGATACCGACGATCGCGTAGATCATCACCATCAACATCAGAACTGGCTTCCAGGCGATCTCCCACCCGAGCTTGCGGTGCGACGTGCCCTTGTCGGCGACCTGTGCGTCGAGCTGGCGGCGGCCGAATCGGAAGACGTACCAAGCCAATACGCGCGCCAGCGCCATCAGCGCCAGGATTATCAGCCCGACGATGCCCGCGATCCGCCAATAGAATGTGCTGTCACCCTGGTTGGTCGTCATCGCCACCATGACGGCCGGGATCGGCGCAGTCAGAAGGAGCAGCAGTGAGTACGACGGATGGCTCGTCAGATAGTCGTAATCGACCTTCCACGCGCGATTTCCGGCCATCACCGTGTAGTCGCCGACGTCAGCCTTGATCATCGGCGTCCATGACCCGCGCACCACCCGCGGCCGGATAAGGCTGCGAAAGAAGAAGAACCCGCAAACCAGCGAGATCACCAGCGCGCCCCAGAACACCCCGGGCATCGACTCGCCTGTACCGGGCACACCGAAGGCGCCGCGGATGTCGATGATCTTGGCGATGAAGAACATCAGCGGCACGGCGAAGAACAACTCGATGAGCCAAATCTGAACGAATTGCGGAATCCGCGATCCGATCCGGTCGAACGCCAGCACACCCCGCCAGATGAACTGCAGCACACGCATGGATCGGAAGAATAATGTGTGCCGACGGATCACGGGGCAAACATGAGACGAACGCCGATGGCTAGCGCGGGTAGCGCATGTGGATGCGTTCGCGGAATCCCTTGAGCTTGCCGAACTTTTCCTTCTTGCTGTTG
>DATFCF010000554.1:0-16645 GCA_035253445.1 Mycobacterium sp. | reverse complement strand
GTACGCCTTCGCCATTGATGCCGCCACCCCGCCGACCATCGTCGACCCGGCGCCCGTACTGGCCGCGATCATCCGCGACGTGCGCGGCGACGTCCCCGCGGGTGTGATCGGCGCACGATTCCACCGCGCCGTCGCCGATCTCATCGTCGATCTCGCCACCGCGGAGGATCCTGCTCCGCGGACAGTCGCGCTGACCGGCGGCGTGTTCCAGAACACGATGCTGCTGCGGCTCGCGCGAAACGGACTCGCGGCCAGAGGCTTTGAGGTGATCACCCATCGGCACGTTCCGCCGAACGATGGCGGCATCGCGCTGGGTCAGCTCCTGATCGGGAATGCGGGGTGATCGAATGACCGCACCGCCTGGTCAACGCCTGCCACCCGGTCACGCGTTGTTCGCCCGCTACGCGTTCCCGCCCAACGAACTCGGCTACTGCGGCCCCGCGGACGCCGATGTGCTGCTGCGCGGCGACAACGCAGGCGAGGTGGCCGCGCATGCGATCCAGTTCGACGGCGCGTGGCCGTATCTGCGCGCGATCGCGGAGGCGGCGGGCATCAACGACACCCTGAGCGGCGAGGTGGTCGGAACATACTGGGTCGGAGGGCCACTACTGAACCGCGTCGAACCGGGTCCGCTGCTGGACCGGCTGCGCAGCGCATTTGCCGGTCAGGTGACCGGACTTCTGGCCGACGTCGACGACCCGTCCGGTGTGCTGGCGCATCACAGTTTTCACGTGTTCGTGGTCTATCCATGGGTGCGGTTTCTCGGCCGGAATCCGACAACGGCGTTGCAGGTGATGCAGAACTGCCGGATACGGTGGGGCACAGTCGTCTCTGTCGATGACGAGTACGTGGTGATGGCGTCGCGTCCGCTGACATTACTGGCCGGCCTGCTCGGCCTGGGCGAACCCACGAACGAGCGGGTGAGGTGGAGCAGGGACGGCGAATCGCTGATCTCCGCGCCGGCGCCCGGTGACACCGTGTCCGCACATTGGGACTGGATCTGCTCCACCCTCGCCGAAGCCGAGACCGACGCGCTGGCCGCGGCCACACGCACCACCCTGGGCCTTGTGAACTCTGCCCGCGAAAGGAGGCGGGACCGATGACCGCCATCGCACAACCCGACGAGTCCTTCGTCGGCACGGAGCTGTCCGCCGATCTGGCCGCCGCTGCGCTGGACCTCGCCCGCCGATTCCACGACGGCGCCACGCTATGGGTCATCTCGCCGCAATGGGAACCGCACGCACACCACGTCGCCGTCGAATTCGTTCATCCCGTGATCATGGGTAAGCGCGCGCTGCCGTCGGTTGCGCTGGTCGAACCCGATCCAGTGGCGCAGGCCCGCGTGGCCAGCCAGCCCGGCGACCTGCTTCTGGCCGTGGCGGCCGCCGACGAGCCCGCTGTTGTCGACGCGATGAGGCGGGCACCGGCCTGGGGCGCACTGACCCTCTGGATCGGCTCCGGGCCGCGACCTCCTGCCGGCGCGGCGAACCACATCCTGTGGGTCGACTCCGAGGACCCGATGGTGCCGGCCACCGGGCGATTCGTCCTGATGTACCACCTTCTTTGGGAGCTCACCCACGTCTGCTTCGAGCACCCCGGGCTGCTCAAACCCCGCGAGTCCGAACGCGCCGACGACGTCTGCATCACGTGTGGCGACGAAGGACGGCTTGCCGAAGTCGTGCTCGCACCCACCGACGCGACAGGTCAAGCACTGGTCCGCACTGCGAAAGGTGACGAGTGGATCGATGTCACCGTGCTGGATGACGTCGAGCCCAACGACCTCGTCCTGGTACACGCAGGCGCGGCAATCACACGGCTGGAGGGCAGCGATGACCACGCATGAATCGGATGCCACCAGCTTCCTGTATCCATTCATCGAATCCGAGGAGACCGACGCGAAGAGCCTGTTGGACGACCTCGCCTCCTCGGCGCGCGGCAAGGCCGCGGAAAGTGCGCGCCTGCAACGTGAGTCGCTGGACGAATACGCCGAAGGGTTGACCGCCGCGGGAATCGGCATGGCCGAGCGGTTCGTTCGCGGCGGCCGGCTCTACACGTTGGGCAACGGAGGCAGTTCCACTGACGCCGCGACGCTGGCATCGCTGTTCAGCCGCCCCGCCCGTGGCCGCCCCGTTGCGGCCTGGTCACTGGCCGCCGACAACGCCGTGGTGACCGCGCTCGGCAACGACGTCGGGTTTGACCTGATCTTCAAACGACAGATCATCGCCCACGCCCGCGAGCGCGACGTCGCGATCGCGTTGTCGACATCCGGCAACTCCGAGGACCTGACCACCGCGATCACCGAGGCAAAGCAGCGGGGCCTGTTGACAATTGGGTTCTCCGGTCACGACGGCGGCCGGATGGCGATGGCCGAGGACATGGACTTCTGCTTCACCGTGCACAGCCAGAGCATCCACCGCATCCAGGAAAGCCACGCCATGATCGGCTACCGGCTCTGGTCGGTGACACAAAACCAGATGGCACGTCAACTCCACAGTGCGGAGCATTCATGAACACGACCCAGGCCGCCAGCGCCGCCGACCGCGAAGACCGTGTGCTGGAACGCATCGACAAGTTCCGCCAGCGGCGCCCGCGTCTGCTCGATGAAGTAGTGACCCTGGCGCACGGCGCCGGCGGGAAGTCGTCGGCGGCATTGGTCGACGCGGTGTTCGTCGAGGCGTTCCGCAACCCCGAGCTCGAGCAACTCGGCGACGCTGCGGAGCTGCGCACACCGTCGGGCGAGCGGCTGGCCTTCAGCACCGACTCGTATGTGGTTCAGCCGCTGAGGTTCCCGGGCGGCTCCATCGGCTCGGTCGCAGTGCACGGCACGGTCAACGATCTCGCGGTGTCCGGTGCGCGCCCGCAATGGCTCTCGGCGGCCTTCGTCATCGAGGAGGGATTCCCCATCGCCGAGCTGCGCGAAATCGTCGCCGACATGACCGAAGCCGCAGTCCGGGCCGGCGTGCAGGTCGTCACCGGCGATACCAAGGTCGTCGGCAGGGGCGCCGCCGACGGCGTCTACATCTCGACGGCGGGCGTCGGCGTGATCCCCGAAGGCAGGCGGCTGTCGCGCGATCTCGTGCAGCCGGGCGACAAGGTGGTGCTGTCGGGCACGATCGGCGAACACGGCATGGCCGTCATGCTGGCACGAGGCGATCTTGCCATCGACGCCGACATCGCCTCGGACACAGCGCCGGTCAACGAGCTGGTGGAGGCGCTGTTGGCGGCGGCGCCGTCGACGCGATGGATGCGGGATGCGACCCGCGGCGGCGTCGGAACGGTGTGCAATGAGCTGGTCAAGGACTCCCAGTTCGCGGTGATCCTCGACGAGGACAAGCTTCCCGTTGAGCCGCAGGTGTTGGGGGCCTGCGACATGCTCGGCATCGACCCGCTGTACGTCGCCAACGAGGGCAAGTTCGTCGCGATCGTGGCGGCCGATGAAGCTGAAGCGGCCGTCACATCCATGCAGGCTCACCCACAAGGCGCACGAGCGGCCGTCGTCGGGGAGATCGCTTCGCAGCCTCCCGGCATCGTCGCACTGCGAACTTCGTTCGGCGGCAGCCGAATCGTCGACATGCTCGTCGGCGACCCGCTTCCGCGTATTTGTTGATCGAGAGGAGAACGACGATGTGTCTGGGGATCCCCGGCCAGGTAGTCGACATCGTCGACGCCGAACAGCATCTGGCCAAGGTCGACATCAACGGCGTGCGAAGGAACATCAGCGTGATGCTGCTGGCCGACGACAATCTGCAGATCGGCGACTGGGTACTGGTGCACGTCGGATTCGGGATGGCCAAGATCGACGAGCACGAGGCGAAAATCACGTTGGACCAGGTGCAGAAGATGGGCGCCGACTACATCAACGAGATCGAAGCGTTCAATTCGTCCGAAATCGCCTGAAGCAGAAGAAGGTTCCACGATGAAGTTCGTTGACGAGTTCCGCGACCCCGCGGCGGCGCGGGCTTTGGTCAGGTCCATCACCGAGCTCGCCCGTGACGGGGAATACAAATTCATGGAGGTGTGCGGCGGTCACACGCACACGATCTATCGTCACGGGATCGAGCACCTGCTACCCGAGCAGGTCGAGCTGGTACACGGTCCGGGCTGCCCGGTGTGCGTGATCCCGATGGGCCGCGTGGACGATGCGATGTGGCTGGCCGAACAGCCTGGCATCATCTTCACGACGTTCGGCGACATGATGCGGGTGCCCGGATCCAACGGCAATCTCATCGAGGCCAAAGCCCGCGGGGCCGACGTGCGTTTCGTGTATTCGCCACTGGACGCGCTCAAGGTGGCCGTCGACAACCCCGACCGCCACATCGTGTTCTTCGCGGTGGGTTTCGAAACGACTGCACCGTCGACCGCGGTGACATTGGTACGCGCACGGGCACTGGGTGTCACGAACTTCAGCGTCTTCTGTAACCACGTCACGATCGTCCCGCCGATCAAAGCGATCCTCGAATCGCCCGACTTGAGGCTCTCGGGGTTCCTCGGCCCCGGTCACGTGTCGACGGTGGTCGGGTTGCATCCGTACCGGTTCGTTCCGCAGGTGTACGGAAAGCCAATGGTGGTAGCAGGTTTCGAGCCGCTGGACATCCTCGCGTCGGTGCACATGCTGTTGCAGCAGATGCGCGACGGACGCTGCGAGGTGGAGAACCAGTACACGCGCGTTGTCCGCCCAGAAGGCAACACCCAGGCGCTGAAGCTGATGTCGGAGACCTTCGAGTTGCGGCCCCATTTCGAGTGGCGTGGTTTGGGTTTCATCTCGCAGAGCGCATTGAAGGTGCACCCCGACTACGCCGACTACGACGCGGAGCTCAAGTTCGACATGCCCGGTGTGCGCGTCGCCGACCCGAAGGCATGCCAATGCGGTGAGGTTCTCAAGGGCGTCATCAAGCCGTGGGAATGCAAGGTGTTCGGAACGGCGTGCACGCCCGAAACACCGATCGGGACGTGCATGGTCTCACCCGAGGGCGCCTGCGCGGCGTACTACAACTTCGGCCGGCTTCACCGAGAGACGGCTCAGCTGCTGGGTCAGCGGGTCTAACCAAACCAGTGCCGCCGCAGCCTCGTCGCGAGCTGTGTCCCGCGCCAGCGAGCAGACGCAGAGTCACCCCGACACGCCGTCAAAAGGGTGATTTTGCGTCTGCTCGCGCATAGATCACCACTGATCGCGGGGGACGTCGAAGTCCGCACATAGCGCCCGCCAGACGTCCCGAGGATCGACGCCGTCCTCGATGGCTTGCTCCGCGGTACGCCCGAACCCGCTCAGCACGTGGTCGACGAGCAACGACGCACCGCGCACAGGACCGAACTGTCCCTCGACGAGTTCATGGAATTCCGTCATCCGCACCCGACCAAGTTACGCCGACGCGGCCAGCGCTTCCTGGCACACCCGTACCGGATCGGCGACCTCGTGAATACTGGCCCCCGCCTGCGCAGCGGCCTCCCGGTACCGCGGTGACGACAACACTTCACCCACCGCGGCCGCCAACGCCGAGCCAGTCAACGGCCGCACCAACCGTGCACTGCCTTGCCGCACAACGCGATTGGCGATCTCCCACTGATCGCCACCACCCGGAACCACCACCAGCGGCACCCCGGCCAGCAGTGTCTTGGAGACCATGCCGTGGCCGCCGCCGCAGATCACCAGGTCCGCATGCGACAACAGTTCGTCCTGCCGCCCGAGGCCGACGGCCGCCCACGGCGGAATCTCCACATCCGGGCCGTCCAGCCGCGACACCGCCACCCGCGACCCTTCTGGCAGCACCTCCCCCGGCGCCAGCGTCTCGAGCGCCAGCTCCACCAGGCCGCGCGTCCCGGTCGTCGCGGTCGAGGGCGCCACCACGACGACGGGACCGGAACCCGAGGGGACCTCCAGGACCGACGTTGTCGGTTCGAAGTGCAGCGGCCCGACCACGACGGCCTCCGACGGCCAATCGGGGCGCGGCACCTCAAGGGCGGGCAGCGTGGCGATCAGGCGCCGCACCGGCCCGGGATCGGTTGCCGGCAAGCCGATCTCGACCCGCACCGCCGACCTCTGGCGCAGCCCCTCCCGCCACGAGCGGGCCGTCAACGCGCGCATCACGGTGTCGCGAAGCCGGCCGCGGACACCCACGCCGGGCGCCAGGCCACTGCCTAGCGGCGGCAGGCCCTTGGACGGCCGGTACAGCGGATGCGGGTTCAGCTCGACCCACGGCACACCCAGCAGCTCGGCGGCCAGTCCGCCGCACGCGGTGATCACGTCGGAGACCACCAGGTCCGGCGTCAGGTCACGCAGCCGCGGCACGTTCAGCACCGCCATCCGAGCCGCCCGCTGGTGGATCTTCGCCCCCGCGTCGGTGTCGTCGTCTGACTCCGTCGGATCCAGACCGTCGAGTGCATGCGCGTCGATTCCGGCGCCGCGGGCCGCGTCCAACCATTCCGTGCCCGTCAGCAGCGTCGGAGCATCACCGGCGGCGAGAAATCGAAGGCACAGCGCGATGGCGGGGAAAGCGTGCCCCGGATCGGGTCCGGCGACGACGGCGACGCGCATCGGCCTACCCTGCCACAGCGTTCGCTGACTAGGCTGGGGGCCATGACCGAGACGACCCCGGCGGTGGACAGCACGGCCAACGCACGCACGGTGGAGACGTTCCTGTACGCCCTGCAAGACGAGGACTTCGACACAGCCGACTCCGTGTTGGCGGACAACATCGAGTGGCAGAACGTCGGACTTCCGACGATTCGCGGCCGGAAACGCATCATCAAACTGTTTCGGCGCTTGGAGGGCCGATTCGGCTTCGAGGTGAAGATTCACCGCATTGCCGCGGAGGGCAATGCGGTGCTGACCGAACGCACCGACGCACTGATCATCGGCCCACTGCGCCTTCATGTCTGGGTGTGCGGGGTTTTCGAGGTCCATGCGGGCCGCATCACGCTCTGGCGCGACTACTTCGACATGTTCGACTTCGCCAAAGCGACCGTTCGTGGCTTGATCGCGACGGTGTTCCCGTCGCTACGACAGACGTTCTGACGTGAGCAACGATCGCACCCGACCGAACATCTGGCAGTACATCGGCTACTCCTATGGCCGTCGGCTGCCCGACTCGATGCGCGACTGGGTCCGCAACGACCTGGCCGGCAAGGGCGCAACGGTCCGCATGATGATCCGCGTCTTCATACCGGCGTTCCTGATCATGATCCCGTTCTGGTTCATCCCGACAACGCTTGACGTGCACCTGTCGATGACGCTGCCCATCCTGATCCCGTTCGTGCTCTTCTCGCACGCGCTGAACAAGGTGTGGCGCCGCCACATGCTGGCCAAACACGGGTTCGATCCAAACGTGATCGACGAACTCTCACGCCAGAAAAATGCCCACGTCCACGCGGCGTATGTCGAGCGCTACGGTCCGCGGTCAGGCCCGTCCAGCTCGCACGACGTCTGAGGCGCTAGGCGCCGCGCAGGTGGCCCAGTTCGTCGAACGCCTGCGCCCATCCCATCAGGCGATCGGTCGCGTTGGTCAGTTCGTCACGGTAGCGCTGCTGCGACATCGGTGAACTCGACATCGGCCCGGAGTTGGCCGCCGACACCAACTGCGCTGCGGCGGTGACCATCTCGTTGTACTGCCGGGCGCCGTGGTCCAACTGCGCGCTGAACGCCTCGATGGTGGGCACCAGGTGCGAGCGCGACTGCGGCGACGCGCTCATCGCCCGCTCCATCGACACCACCTCGTTGGCGGTTGCCGCCATGGTGGCGGCGGTCTGGTTGGCCGCGGCGGTCAATTCGCGCAGCTCGTCGGCGGGCAGCATCCGACCCCGCTCCATCACCCCGAGCAGCGAGAACAGTCCACGCTCCGAGGCGGCAAGGGCGGCCATCGGCTGTCGCGCCGCCGACCCCCACGGCGGGAGACGACGAGCCGCCCGCGAGCGCGGCGCAGGTAGCGGCGACGCCTTCAACCACCGGTAGCGCAGGAACGCCAACGTCGCCAAGAACGCCGCGCCCGCCGCGATCGGAGCCGGGATGAACAGTGCCCACACCGGCGTGCTCCACGAGGCGAGCAGCGCCGTCACCCCCACCCAGAACACGCAGGAGAACCCGAAGAACAGCGTAAGCCGCAGCGCCCAGCGCCGTTTGCGCAGCAACTTGGCGCGCGGATCGGCCGCGGCGTGGAGCTTGTCGGCCAGCACATCGGACCACTCCGCGGCGGTGTCAACCCCGCGCTGCGCCAATGACCGCCAAGCTTCTGGTCGACTTGCCCGCGAATTCATTGCAACACCTACGAAAGCTATTGGGAGAGAGGCTTTTCCGGAGCCGCTTCTTGGTTGGTTGCCGGCGTCGCCGGAGCGGTGGCCGCTGTCCCACCTGCTGGCAACTGCTCACCGCGCATCGAGGCGCGGATCTGCTCCAACCGGGAGTGCCCGGCCATCTGCACGCTCTGCTGTTGCACCTCGAGCATGCGGCCCTGCACCGAATTCTGCGCGAGCTCCGCCGAACCGATGGCGTTGGCGTAGCGGCGTTCGATCTTGTCGCGCACCTCGTCAAGGCTGGGCGTGTTACCCGGGGCGGCGAGTTCGCTCATCGACCGCAGCGATGCCGAGACCTGCTCCTGCATCTTGGCCTGCTCGAGCTGGCTGAGCAGCTTGGTGCGCTCGGCGATCTTCTGCTGCAGCATCATCGCGTTCTGCTCGACGGCCTTCTTGGCCTGGCCCGCCGCCTGCAGCGCCTGATCGTGCAGGCCCTTGAGATCCTCGACGCTCTGTTCCGAGGTCACCAGCTGTGCGGCGAAGGCCTCCGCGGCGTTGGTGTACTCCGTGGCCTTGGCGGCGTCGCCGGCTGCGGTGGCCTGGTCGGCCAAGGTGAGCGCCTGACGGACGTTGACCTGCAGCTTCTCGATGTCGGCGAGCTGACGGTTGAGCCGCATCTCCAGCTGGCGCTGGTTGCCGATCACCTGGGCCGCCTGTTGCGTCAACGCTTGGTGCTGGCGCTGGGCTTCCTCGATGGCCTGCTGTATCTGCACTTTCGGGTCGGCGTACTCGTCGACCTTCGAGCTGAACAGGGCCATGAGGTACTTCCACGCCTTGACGAACGGATTGGCCATGACTTCATTCCGCCTTTGTCTCGTGCCTGCACGTACGGACTTACCGTGCTGCCCAATCTATCGGGTCAGCACCGATCACCACACCCAGTCAGGGGCGCAACCGGGTCAGGCCACCGCCATCGACACGACCGCAGGGATGACGACTTTGGTGGTCGCATCGATATTGGCCGCGCTCACGCGCGCGAACTCGGCGCGTTCCTGACGAGCCATCTGGTCACCGGCGTCAGAGAGCACCCGGGACAGCGGAACTTCCAGGGCACCGCAGATAGCGCTGAGCAACTCGCTCGAGGCCTCCTTGCGGCCGCGCTCTACCTCGGACAGGTAGCCCAGGCTGACCCGGGCCGAATCAGACACCTCGCGCAGGGTGCGCCCCTGCTCGGTGCGGGCACGACGCAGCACGTCGCCGATCACCTCGCGCAGCAATGCCGTCATCGTGCTCTCCTCCAATAGACTCCAGCGCTGGGTCTTTATGGCAACGCTGGGCCCCGGTTCGTTGGTTCCCGGATTGCGCAGATACCCCGTTGTCACTGACCAGCGGGCCGGGCACGCGAGTCCCTGACCGCCGAGACGACGTAATCCACCCCGGTCAGCACGGTCAGAACGACCGCCGCCCACATGATCACCCATGCACCCCACAACCAGGCGCTAGGCAGTGTTTCCAAGGGCAGCACGAACAAACCGATCGCGACGGCCTGAACCAGAGTCTTCAATTTGCCGCCGCGGCTGGCAGGGATGACACCACGGCGCAGCACCGCGAACCGCAATACTGTGATGCCGATCTCGCGGACCATGATCACCGCCGTCACCCACCACGGCAGGTCACCCAGTAACGACAACCCGATCAGCGCCGCGCCGATGAGGGCCTTGTCCGCGATCGGGTCGGCCAGCGTGCCGAACTCGGTCACCATGCCGTAACTCCGCGCCAGTGCACCGTCGAACCGGTCGGTTATCACGGCGACCGCGAACACCACGAATGCCGCTATCCGCCAAAAGGTTTCGTGACCGTCGCCCACGAAGAGTACGACCAGAAACACGGGGACCAACGCGATTCGTATGCCGGTGAGCACATTGGCGATATTCGCCACACGCGCGCGCGGCACCACCGGATCGGTATGAGGTTGGCCCGGCACCGCAACAGAATATCGGTTGCCCAAACCGATACTCTCGCAGCTGTGAGCGCAGACCCCGCTGGCCTAGTCGTCCGGCGCGCCCGAACGTCTGATGTGCCGGCGATCAAGGCGCTCGTCGATGTGTACTCCGGCAAGATCCTGCTGGAGAAGAACCTGGTGACGCTCTACGAGGCGGTACAGGAGTTCTGGATCGCCGAACTCGACGGCGAGCTCATCGGTTGCGGCGCCCTGCACGTGTTGTGGTCGGACCTCGGCGAGGTTCGCACGGTCGCGGTGCACCCGAAGGTCAAGGGCCGCGGCGTCGGGCATGCCATCGTCGACCGGTTGCTTGACGTCGCAAGGGAGCTGCACCTCGAGCGGATCTTCGTGCTGACCTTCGAAGTCGAGTTCTTTTCCCGCCACGGGTTCGAGGAGATCGACGGCACGCCGGTCACCGCCGAGGTCTACGAAGAGATGTGCCGCTCCTACGACACCGGTGTCGCGGAGTTCCTCGACCTGTCCTACGTCAAGCCGAACATCCTCGGCAATAGCCGAATGCTATTGACGCTCTGAGGCGTACCGTTGCAGACGTGATCCGCCGGCTCTTTTGGGCATGCGCAGCGGCTTCTGCCGCCGCCGCGCTCATCGCGTCTACGCCGGCACAGGCCGACCCACCGCAATGCGGTGACGGCCCGATCGTCCTGCCCGGCTGTCCGGGCCCAGGAGTCTGCACTGCGGTGATCAACGACCAGTGCGTCGGAGTCCAGCCGCCGCTGCTTCCGCCGCCACCGCCGGTAAGGGTCGGCATCGAAGGCGGCGTCGGGATCGGGATCTAGTCGGCCTCGTCCCCGCCGCTGTCGGTACCTCGGATCGACGCCAGGGTCGCCGCCAGCTCGTCGGGCTTGACCAGAACCTCACGCGCCTTGGAGCCCTCGCTGGGCCCGACGATGCTGCGCGTCTCCATCAGGTCCATCAGCCGGCCAGCCTTGGCGAAGCCGACCCGCAGCTTGCGCTGCAGCATCGACGTCGAGCCGAACTGGCTGGACACCACCAGCTCCACCGCCTGCAGGAACACGTCCATGTCGTCACCGATGTCCGGGTCGACGTCGGTGCGCTCGCTATTGGTCTTGGCGTTGGTGACACCCTCGGTGTACTCCGGCTCGGCCTGTTCCTTGGTGGCGTTGACGACGGCGTGGATCTCGTCGTCGGAGATGTACGCCCCCTGTAGACGGGTCGGCTTGTTCGCGCCCATCGGTAGGTACAGCCCGTCGCCCATGCCGATGAGCTTCTCGGCACCCTGCTGGTCCAGGATCACGCGGCTGTCGGTGAGCGACGAGGTCGCGAACGCCAACCGGGACGGCACATTGGTCTTGATCAATCCCGTGACCACGTCGACAGACGGCCGCTGCGTGGCCAGCACCAGGTGGATGCCCGCCGCACGAGCCTTCTGGGTGATCCGCACGATCGCGTCCTCGACGTCGCGTGGCGCGGTCATCATCAGGTCGGCCAACTCGTCGACGATGGCCACGATGTACGGATACGGCTTGTACACGCGTTCGCTGCCCAGCGGCGCGGTGATCTCCCCCGACTTCACTTTCTTGTTGAAGTCGTCGATGTGACGGACCCGCGACGCCTGCATGTCCTGGTAGCGCTGCTCCATCTCCTCGACCAGCCAGGCAAGCGCGGCGGCCGCCTTCTTCGGCTGGGTGACGATCGGCGTGATGAGGTGCGGGATGCCTTCGTACGGCGTGAGTTCCACCATCTTCGGGTCGATCAGGATCATCCTGACCTCCTCAGGGGTGGCCCGCGCCAGCAGCGACACCAGCATCGAGTTGACGAAGCTGGACTTGCCCGATCCGGTGGAGCCGGCCACCAGCAGGTGCGGCATCTTGGCGAGGTTGGCCGAGATGAATTCGCCCTCAATGTCTTTGCCCAGGCCGATCACCAGCGGGTGATGGTCGCTCCGGGTGGACGGCGCGGTCAACACATCGGCCAGCCGCACCATTTCGCGGTCGGTGTTGGGCACCTCGATGCCGACGGCGGACTTGCCCGGAATCGGCGCCAGCATCCGGACGGATTCGGTGGCGACCGCGTACGCGATGTTCTTCTGCAGCGCCGTGATCTTCTCGACCTTCACGCCCGGGCCCAGCTCGACCTCGTAGCGGGTGACCGTAGGACCGCGCGTGCAGCCGGTGACCGCGGCGTCGACCTTGAACTGGTGCAGCACCGAAGTGATCACGTCCACCATCTGGTCGTTGGCCGCACTGCGCCGCTTCGGCGGATCGCCGGAGATCAGTAGATCCAGCGACGGCAGCGTGTAAGGCCCGTCCACCACCCGGTCCAGTGAAAGGGTCTGCTGTTTGGGGGCCTTCTTCTTTCGGGTTCGGGTCGTCGGCTCCGGAATGGTCGGCGCCTCGTCGTCGATCGGATAGTTGTCCAACGGCGTGCCCGTCGGCCACGACTGGGCTTCGTCGCCATAGGTCGATGGGTCGTCGTAGTAGCCGTCCGAGAAGTCTTCTGGTTCCTCGTGCGGCTGTTCGTCGTCGTAATCCTCGTAGTCCTCGTCGTACACCTCACCGCGGAAGGCCCGAGCGGAGAACATGGTGCGCACAGTCGAAGGAACTTCACGGATCGTCGTGCCCGTCACGAGCAGGACACCGAACAGCACTCCGATGAACAACAGGGGCGCGGCGATCCACTCGGTCAGCCCGTCGGACAGCGGTCCGCCGATCGCGAAGCCGAAAAAACCTGCGGCGTGCTGGCGCGCGGTGGGATCCTGCGGGGAACCCGCCCACAGATGCCACAGGCCGAGGGCAGGTAGCGCGATCATCGCAGCGCCGAGGATCAGCCGCGGCCTGGCCTCGGGGTCGGGTTCGGTGCGCATGAGCACGACCGCGACCGCCGCGAGCACGATCGGCACCAACACCACCGCGGCGCCGATGAGCACCCGGAGGAAGGTGTCGATCCACTCGCCGACCGGCCGTGCGGCGTCGAACCACGAGCTGGCCGCGATGACGACAGCGAAGCCGAGCAGGGCCAGCGCGATGCCGTCGCGGCGGTGCCCTGGCTCGAGGTCGCGGGCCCTGCCCACTGATCGCGCCGTGGTTCCGGCGCCCTTGGCAAGCATCAACCAGCCGACGCGGACACCGCGGCCCACTGTCGTGCCCGCGGCAGAGACGCGGGACGGGCTGCGGCGCGCAGCCGGCTTCCGCCGAGGGGCCGACGGCCTCGCTGGCCGGGATCCGCCCCGCGAACTGGCCTTTGACCTGCCCGAACGGGCGCCGGATCGGGCGGCAGTCTTACTAGGCATGGAAGCAAGACTAGTCGCAATAGCCCCATAATCACCATCTGCCACACGGGTCACAGATAGGTATCGAATATTTAGTTAGGTTCGCTGAGTAGGGTGGTCTGTTGTCCTGCACGTAGTCAG
This sequence comes from Mycobacterium sp., assembly GCA_035253445.1. Lineage (GTDB taxonomy): Bacteria > Actinomycetota > Actinomycetes > Mycobacteriales > Mycobacteriaceae > Mycobacterium. The sequence continues at coordinate 3,029 of DATFCF010000554.1, read as the reverse complement.
CGAGGAGCCCATCGCCCATGCCTGTCGTCGTCGTCGCCACCATGACCGCCAAAGCCGAGTCCGTCGACACCGTGCGGAACGCGTGCAAACAGGCCATCGAGGCGGTTCACCAGGAGCCCGGATGTGAGCTCTATTCGCTCCATGAAGCCGATGGCACGTTCGTTTTCGTCGAGCAGTGGGCCGACGCGGACGCACTGAAGGCGCACAGCACCGCGCCGGCGGTCGCGACGCTGTTCGGCACGGTGGGTGAACACCTCGACGGCGCACCTGACATCAAGATGTTGCAGCCGATCGTCGCGGGCGACCCGGCCAAGGGCCAACTGCGTCCCTCATGAGTGCGCTCGACGGCAAGGTCGCATTCATCACGGGTGCGGCCCGCGGCCAGGGCCGCGCCGAGGCGGTCCGGCTGGCCTCCGACGGCGCCAGCATCATCGCCGTCGACATCTGCGACCAGATCGCGTCGGTCCCCTATCCGCTGGCCACGCCTGACGATCTGGCGGCGACGGTCAAGCTGGTCGAGGACACCGGCTCGCGAATCGTGGCGCAGCAGGCAGACGTTCGCGATCTGGAGTCTCTGCAGAGCGCACTGCAGGCGGGCCTCGACGAATTCGGCAGGCTGGACATCGTCGTCGCGAATGCGGGTATCGCGCCGATGGAAGCGGGTGCCGACGGCTGGCGCGACGTCATCGACGTCAACCTCACTGGCGTGCACCATACGGTCGAGGTCGCCAAGAAAACGATGGTCGAGCAGGGCACTGGCGGGTCGATCGTATTGATCAGCTCGGCGGCCGGCCTGATCGGCATCGGCGGCGACGACGCCGGGTCGATCGGCTACACCGCAGCCAAGCACGGCGTCGTAGGCCTGATGCGGATATACGCCAATCACCTTGCGCGGCACAATATTCGGGTCAACTCGATCCATCCGACGGGCGTGAACACGCCGATGATCAACAACGAGCACACCCGCCAGTGGCTGGAGCGGTTCGTCGCCGAGTCCGAAACGCCTGTCGACTGGGGCAACGCGATGCCGGTCGACGCCGTCGAACCCGAGGACATCGCCGCCGCGGTGGCGTGGCTGGTCTCCGACGAGGCCCGCTACATCACGGGCATCACGTTGCCGGTGGACGCGGGGCTCGCCAACAAGCGCTGATGGCGCGCAATCCCGCGGCCCAGACCGCCTCCGGTCCTATGGTGTTGGCGGCCGTCGAACAATACGAAGAGCCCGACCGCCGCCTGGTACAAGACGATCTCGCTTATGCGTTCCTACCGCGTGGTCTTCGCGCTTTGGTGCGCACGACGCGGATGCCTTTGGTGCGCCGGCTGATGATCGCCGCGACGGAGCGCTCAGGGCCGGGTCTGTGGGCAAATCTGGCCTGCCGCAAGCGATTCATCGACGAGAAGCTCGACGAGTCGCTTGCCGGCATCGATGCCGTGATAGTCCTTGGTGCAGGGCTGGACACCAGGGCGTATCGGCTGGCGCGTCGGGCGGCAATCCCGGTGTTCGAGGTCGACTTGCCGGTAAACATCGAACGCAAAGCCGCGACTGTCGAGCGCGTTCTGGGTGGGCCGCCGCCGTCGGTGCATCTAGTTCCGGTGGATTTCGAGCGCGACGACCTCGCAGCCGAACTCGCCAGGCACGGGTACCGCGACGACGCTCGCACGTTCTTCGTCTGGGAGGGTGTGACGCAGTACCTGACGGAAGACGCGGTGCGCGCGACGTTCTCCTACGTGCGATCCGCCGCAGCGGGCAGTCGGCTGGTATTCACTTATGTGCAGCGGGATTTCATCGACGGCAAGAATCTCTACGGTTCGAATTCGGCATACCGAAGGTTTCGGCAGAAGCAGCAGGTATGGAAGTTCGGTCTGCACCCCGACGAGGTCTCGGCGTTCATCGCCGAATACAGCTGGCGGCTGATCGAACAGGCCGGCCCGGAGTACTTCCTACGCCATTACATCGAGCCGGCCGGGCGTGACTTAACTGCTTCGCAGCTCGAGTGGTCGGCATACGCCGAAAAGGCCTAGGGCGACGCAGCCCCCCAATCCCCTAACACAGATCAGCCCCACACCCCTTAGCTGAATTGGGCATCGAGGGGCGCCCTCCCCGTGTCGTGAACAACTGCGGCTCTCGAAGATTGCAGGACACAACCACCCCAGCCCCAAGGACCCGACATGGCACTCATCAACTCCCCAGCAGCTGTGCGTTGGCGTCGACTCCTGCCCGTCGCGTTCATTGCGGCAGCAGGTGCACTCGGTGCCGGCGCCGTGGCCGAGCCGGCGCACGCCTGCGCTACCCCCAGAGAGTGGGACATCGGCGCATACGACCAATGCCTTGCTGACGGTCTTGGACAGGGCTACAACGACGAGGAGTGGCTGAACCACCAGGCCTTGTGTTGTTGGGCCACCGGCGGTGATTGGAACTTTGCTCAAGGCGAATGCCAGGCTCCGCCCGCTGAACCCGCACAGCGCCCCGGCGTTACCCCGCGACCAGGCGTGATCACCCAGACTCTGGAGCCAATGGCACCGCCGGTGATTCGCAATCCGAGCGTGGTCACCCAGACCTTCGAACCCGTCAGCTTCGGCTGACATCGTGTCACCGACGGACGCTAGGGACACGTCATGTATGCCGGGAATCCCGGGGATATCGGTTCCGGGGACGCCAACGGTTCGTCAAACGAATTCGGGTGCGCCACCGTATACCGGTTGCGAATCGGAAATTATGTGGCGGAATGCTCGTGCGGTTGGTCTGCGCCAAGAAGACTGCTGAAGGCCGCTGCGTGCCAGGATGCATGGGCGCACGCCGCGCAAGATGGGTGCCACCTGCGCCACCCGCTGATGCACGAATGACGCGAACGGCCTAGACCTCGATGACGGTCGGGACGATCATCGGCTGGCGGCGGTAGGTCTCCCCCACCCACTTGCCGACGACGCGACGCACCCCCTGGGCGATGCGCGTGATCTCGGTAACGTTCTCGGAGGCAAGGAATTCCAATTCGTCCTCGACCTTGCGGGCCACGGGCTCCAGCGCCTTC
>DATFCF010000553.1:0-7235 GCA_035253445.1 Mycobacterium sp. | reverse complement strand
CTCCATTCGCCGAACCTCGCCGGGGCCGAATGGGTTGAACGGCGTGCCCCTGAGGTGGCGAGTCGCGTACAGCAGTCTGAAAACGGGTTTGAACCACGGCCCTAGCGTGATCTTCTGATCGACGCCCAGAGCCCGGAACACCGGGGGGTGCAGTTTGTATGCGGCGCGGGCCCCTGGGCCGAACTGCTCTTCCAGGTCAGCCTGCAGTTGGCCGTCGATGCTGAGCCGGGCGACTTCGGCCTCGTCCTTGTAGGCCATCAGCTTGAACAGGTTGCGCGCGACCGCCGACGCAAGCGTGCCGCCCGCGGCCACCTCCGACTCGCGAGCACGGATCCGTTCGACGAGATCCGCGTAACGCTCGGCATATCGGGCGTTCTGATAGGCGATCAGCTCTGGCACCCGTACGGTGAGCACCCGGTCGAGCTCTGAGCTGGGCTCGGCTGCGATGCGGGCGAGGACCGCATCGGCGCGGTGTTGGCGACGCTGTAGACGTCGCACCGCACGGGCGCGTCGCCGGTTTCCTCCAGCGGCTTCCGCGAGCCGTTCGGGATCTGCGACTGCCTGACGGCCACGGCGGAATGCTTGCAGGTTCGACTCGACGGAGACGCCGTTGAGAGTGATGGCGTTCTCGATCGATTCGACGCTCAGCGGCAGCACACCGGTCTGGAACGCGACACCGACGAGCAGCATGTTCTCGGTCTGACTCGACCCCAACAGGGATTCGGTCAGGGACCGTGCGTCCACCAGATGAAAGCCGTCCGGCCGCATCCGTTCGGCGATGCGCCCCTCGAGTTCTGCGAGTGCGGGAAAGCCCACCTGCGTGTCAACGACCATCGCCCCGGTGGGGACGACAGCGGAGGACACGACGCCGACCGTGCGCTGCGGGTCTGCGGTCGAGAGGTTGCCCTCGGCCGCGGCCACGAGCACGTCGCATCCTAGGTAGAGGTCGCAGTCGTCGCTGGCCAGCTTGTTGGTCCGGACCTGGTCGGTCGAGGTGAACCGGAGGTCTGAGACGACGGGGCCACCTTTTTGCGCCATCCCGGTTTGGTCGAGGCCACGCACCGTCCAGCCGTCAAGGCTCGCCGCGGTCGCGAGCACCTGTGCGAGTGTGACGACTCCGGTGCCGCCGATCCCGGTGATCCGTATGCCGAAGTCTGTGCGATCAGCCGAGCGCTGGGGTGCCGGGATATCTCCGGGCCCGAGGGGCTCGACCTTGGCGGCCGGCGCCCGATCGCCGGGAATCACTTCCAGGAACGAGGGGCAGTCGCCGTTGACGCAGGTGTAGTCCTTGTTGCATGACGACTGGTTGATCTTGGTCTTGCGTCCGAACTCGGTCTCGACCGGCTCGACTGAGAGGCAGTTGGACTTCTCGCCGCAGTCGCCGCAGCCCTCGCAGACTCGTTCGTTGATGAAGATGCGCATTGCGGGGTCATTCATCTTGCCGCGCTTGCGCTTTCGACGCTTCTCGGCCGCACACTCCTGGTCGTGGATAAGGACCGTGACGCCGGGTATCTTGGCGAGCTGCTCCTGGGCGTCGAGCACCTGGGACCGGTCGAGAACCTTGACTCCCCTGGGCAGCTTTACTTTTCGATAGCGGCTGGTGTCTTCGGTGGTGACGATGATCTTCTGAACGCCTTCGGCCAGCAACAGATTGACGATGCCCGGTACCGTCATTGCGCCGACCGGTGCCTGTCCGCCAGTCATCGCGACAGCGGAGTTGTACAAGAGCTTGTAGGTGATGTTGACGCCGGCGGCGACCGCGGCGCGAATGGCCAGCGAGCCCGAATGCATGAATGTGCCGTCGCCGATGTCCTGGATGAGGTGCGGTATCTCCGTGAATGGGGCAAGCCCGATCCACTGCGCACCCTCGCCACCCATCTGGGTGACGCCGACGATGTTCCCGACCTGCTTGTCGTCCATGAGCATGACCAGGCCGTGGCATCCGATGCCGGCGCCGACGACGGTGCCCTCGGGCACCTTGGTGGAGGTGTTGTGCGGGCAGCCGGAGCAAAAGTAGGGCGTGCGCGCTAGCGAGGTGGGTGTGGCACCGAGGAGCGGCAGCAGTATGCGGGTGTGCTCCCCGGCGTAGTGCAGGGGTTCGCCGTCCTTGCCGCGCAAGCGTGGGGCAAGGATGCGCCCGATCAAGTCGGGGGAGCCCTCGCCGTTGACGGGCATCAGGATGGCGCCGTGCTCGTCGTGCTTGCCCACGATGCGTGGTTGATCAGCGGCACCGTAGAGCGCCTCCTTGACGAACAACTCGACGAACGAGCGCTTCTCCTCGATGACGATGATTTCGCTTAGGCCGTGGGCGAATTCGCGCACGATCGCGGCGTCCATCGGGAAGGGCGCGCCGATTTTGAGCAGCCGGATGCCGGCTGACGCAATGGCGTTGCCGTCGAGCCCCATCCGGTGCAGCGCCTCGATCACGTCGACATATGACTTTCCTGGCGCGACGATCCCAACTTGCGCACCAGGGGCGGGGTCGATGATCCGGTTCAGCTGATTGGCTGTGATGTAACGCCTTGCCGCGTCGAGTCGCGCGTTCCACTGGGTGCGCTCGAGCTCTTGGAGTTGCGCGCCGATCAGGATGGCGTTCGGTTCATGCTTGATCGTCCGGCCGTCGTCCTCGATCTCGACCATCTGCGGCTGCACACGGTCGGCGGCCAGGTCAACCGTCGCCGACCCGTCGGCGACGTTGGTCACGATCTTCATTCCGGCCCACAGCCCGCTGCAGCGCGACAGCGCCAACGCATGCACGCCGAAGTCGAGAACTTCCTGGACGTCGCCCGGGAACAAGAAGGGGATACCGACGTCGAACAGTGCGGTCTCTGAAGCGCAGGGCACGGTCGAGGACTTGGCGGCGGGGTCATCGCCGGCTAACACGATGGCGCCGCCGGTGGGCGGGACGCCGACGAGGTTGGCGTGCCGCAACGCGTCACTGGCGCGATCGACGCCGGGCGCCTTGCCGTACCAGATGCCGCAGACACCGTCGAAGCGCTGCCGACCCACTTTGTCGATGAGCTGGCTGCCCATGACGGCAGTTGCGGCCAGTTCCTCGTTCACGCCGGGTTGGAACGTGACGTGGTGTTCGTCGAGAATTTTACGGGCGCGCGCCAGCTCCATGTCATAGGTGCCCAGCGGGGATCCCTGATAACCGGAGATGAAGGTCGCGGTGCTGCGGCCCTCGCGGGCGTCTCGGCGGCGTTGTTCCAACGGCAGCCGCACCAGGGCCTGTATCCCGGTCATGAAGCTCTGTCCCTCTGACAGCAGGTACTTGTCGTCGAGCGAGGGCTTTGTCGTGGGCAAGATGAATACCGCCTTTTTGCGGGAGATCGCAGTACGTGAAGCTCAGGTGAAACGGCGTGTCTTGTTGGACGCCCTCGTCATTCGGTCAAGAGCAGGACACGCAGCGGCGACCCGCTGCCGTTCTCCAGCTTAAGGGGGAGTGCCACGAACATGCCCGCCGCGGGAACCTCCGACAACCGTGTCAGGCCCTCGACGATGAGGATGCCTTGGGGAAGGAACCAGCGGGTGTGGCCGGATCCGGCGGACATCTCGCCGTCGCGGATGGAGAAGTCGCAGGCCGAGGTGTCGCACGCGACGGCCGAGACTCCTGCATTCGCCAGATATTCGCAGGCGTCGTCGGATAGGCCGGGTTCGTTTAGCCCCCACCACGACTCGTCCTTGCCTGCGTCGCCGCCGGGCAGGTAGCGGTCCCAGCCGAACTCGATGACGGCCACGTCGCCGGGCTCGATCGAAACGGCGGAGCGCTCGGCCGCGGCGCGCAACTGCTCCTCGCTGACCGGTTCGCCTGGCTGCGGGTCGTAGGGGGTGAGGTCGATTTTCTTGAAGGGCTGGAAGAACAGCGCGTCAATGGGCAGTTCGTGGATGGTCTTACCGCCGGAACTGAAGTGGCTCGGCGCATCGACATGGGAACCCGAATGCTCAGGCAGCGTCCACATGTTCGCGATGACGCCGACCTCGACGTCGGGCCCGCGATCGGAGATGTTCTCCACTCGTACGTGCGGCATGGGGAAGAACAACGGAAGCTCCGGACGATACATCGGTGAGACGTCGTGGTGCCGGAGCTTCCGGATCGCCGCCCCGATGTCAGCCAGCGGCGCAGCGGACTTACTTGCTGTCGTCATGGTGGTCTCCCTCTTCCCCTTACATTGCTGTTAGGGCGTAGTCGAACAGTAGGTCGAGTGGTCGGATTCACGCGAGCCCGTGGTCCCACGTAACGGAACTGCGGGCATGGCCTACTCGGCTGGCCGCGTGTGCGACGGCAGCGGCATGGGTGTGCGGGGAACCGACGCACCGATCATGTGGACCAGGTGGTCGTCGTCGAGCAACGGCGCGATTGTGGGCAGTCGATCCTGCACCGGTTTTACCAGGTCGGCCAACTCCTGGGCGCCGCTGACCACAGCCATGCTCGCGAGTGCCTCGGGGCTGAAGTTGGCTAGAAACGTGGTTTCGCCCAGGTAATCGATGCGCCATCCCGACGCCGGGAGCACTCGCTGGAAATTCTCGGCCGGCAGTCCGTCGAATCGGGAGCCCGTTGACGTTGTGCTGACCGAATTCGAACATGAACAAACGCGCGCCTGGTCGGGTGGCGCGGTGCAGGGCCTGCATGTACTGCCCTTGCGTCTCTTCGTCGGTAAGAAACACGTGGTAGAAGGCGCTGTCGACGACGGTGTCGAATCGATTCTCAAAACCGTCGAGTCTGGTCGCGTCGGCCACTTCGAAGTTCACCGTCACACCGGAACGAGCCGCGTTGCTCTTTGCCCGCTCGATCGCCGCCGCCGAGCTGTCGATGCCTGTAGTCGACCAACTGCTGCACCGACGGCTGCGGTCCGCCGATGTCCCACGACGTCAACGTTGGCAAGCCCTCCACCGATCGCTCGTCGCGGTACAGCTTTTCGAAATCGGGTCCATTCGGCTTGTTCGGCATACCTAACAGCCTATGGCGGTCAGGCAAGTCAGCAACGGCGCTAGCTGTCAAGCCGGCGCTGAGCTGGTATTGCCGTGGTACGTCGAGCCCAATTGCGGTGACTTCTCTTGGCGCAGTGAGCCAATGACACCCCTACGTTGGCTCTGTTACTTTTGCGCCGCAGAAGCCGTCGGATCGCGGGCGCAAACTGCGTAGTGAGGAATCAGCGGCAATGGAAAGCATTGATACGGCCGGCGACTCCGACGTCGAGGTGCCGGGGTTCGCGAAAGCATTGCGCCTTGAGACCATGTCGGGTCCGCGTGTCGACGCGCATTCGGGAAAACCGGTCTTCCACATCTGATTCAAGAATCGACCGGCACCGCGCAAGCATCAGCATGCAGCCGGCGGCGACAACGGAGACAGGAGTCCGATGACCAACGGTCTGACATCCGAGACGGCGCATCTCATCGCCCGTACGCGCCAACATAGTATCGGGGACCTGCTGCGTCGCACCGCCGCGAGATATCCCAACAAGAGCGCATTGATCGAAGGCGACGTGCGACTGAGCTACCAGGAGTTTGACGTCGCGGTGAATCGGGCCGCCCACGCCTTGAGCAGCCGAGGCGTAACGCGGGGTGATCGGCTGGCACTGTTGTCGCACAACTCACTGCAGTACGTCGTCCTGGCTTTTGCCGCCGCCAAACTCGGCGTTGTTTTGGTGCCGATCAACTTCATGCTCAACGCCGGCGAGGCGGCCTACATCCTCGACCACAGTGGAGCCAGCGCACTGGTCGCAGAAGACGCCCTCGTTCCGGTGGCCGAGCAGGCCCTGGCGATGGCCGGCATTGACGGTGTGCGGGGCTGCATCGGCGCAGCACGTGACGACTGGGAGAACGTGGACGACTGGTGGACGACGGGACCCACCGAGGATCTCGAAGTTGTTGTCAGCGACGATGATCCGCTGCGATTGATGTACACCTCGGGCACCGAATCACGCCCGAAAGGCGTAGTGCTGACCTCGCGCTCACTAATAGCGCAGTACAACTCATGCGCCATCGACGGTGAGGCCAGCCCGGATGACATCGAAATCCACTCCATGCCGCTGTATCACTGTGCGCAGTTGGACTGCTTCTTGTCCGTTGGCGTATATGTCGGCGCCACCAACGTCATTCTTCGGGCGCCCGAGCCTGCCGCCATCCTGTCCGCGGTCGCCAATGAGAAAGCGACGAAACTGTTTTGCCCACCGACGGTGTGGATCTCGCTGCTGCGCCATCCCGACTTCGACCGCTGGGATCTGTCGACGCTTACCAAGGGGTACTACGGCGCCTCCCCGATGCCCGTGCAGGTGCTGCAGGAGCTGATGGTCAAGCTGCCCGGCGTGCGGTGGTGGAACTTCTACGGTCAAACCGAGATGGCCCCGGTGGCAACGATATTGCGCCCCGAGGAGCAGATCAATCATGCCGGCTCGGCGGGACGCGCGGCGATCAACGTTCAGACAATGGTCGTCGACCAGGATGATCGACCGGTTCCCCCGGGAGTCGTGGGGGAAATCGTGCACCGCAGTCCTCACGCAGCGTTCGGGTACTACCGCGACGAGCAGGGTTCCGCGCGCGCCTACCGCAATGGTTGGCTGCACTCCGGCGATCTGGGAGTTCTCGACGAGGAGGGCTACCTCACGGTGGTCGACAGAAAGAAGGACATGATCAAGACCGGTGGGGAAAACGTCGCAAGCAGGGAAGTCGAGGAAATGGTCTACCGCCTCGAGGGCGTGGCCGAAGTCGCGGTGTTCGGCGTTCCCGATCCGCGTTGGATTGAGGCGGTCACCGCGGTAGTGGTCCCCAAACCCGGAGCTGGCCTTACCCCCGAGGCCATCCACCAGCACTGCAAACAACACCTGGCCGGATACAAATGCCCCAAGCACATCGTCTTGGCAGACGCGCTGCCGAAGAATCCCAGCGGCAAGATCCTCAAGCGCGAACTGCGGCTGCAGTACAGCGAGCTTGCGACCGCCCGGCCGTAACACCGGCAACCGAGCACGTGCATGACCCTGTCACAAGTCATCGAGGGGTTTGGCCGGTCATGTACAGCGGCCACAAAAGACGTCACAGACAAAGGCACACACGCGGTCGATGTCTGGCCGGCGCTGAGCTGGTATTCGGTGGTATCGGTAGCCCAAATGCGGCCACTCCTTTTGGCGCAGTGAGCTAAAGACACCTCAAGCGCAGCGCTGCTACTTTTGCGCTCGCAGGACCCTTCGGATCGCGGGCGCAACGGTGCACAGTGAGGAATCAGTTCAGATGAAAGT
>DATFCF010000552.1:0-8712 GCA_035253445.1 Mycobacterium sp. | reverse complement strand
GTACGAGGAAATGCCGTCGTTGCGGGATGCGATTGCCGAGGACAAGCGGAGCGGCGCCGTCGGCGCCCGTGCGGAACGGCTACTGGACACCCTCGACGGACTCCGATTTGTTACAGGGGACACCACCGGGCTGGCGGGATACCGGCAGCTCATCTTGTTTCGAGACGCCGGCATTGGTCGCGAGGAGCTCTCCGAGCAACTCCCGAGCGACGCGCTGATCCGCACCGCCAACACCGCCGTCGCGACGACCGCCTCGGTCCTGGGTTCAGAACGGTCCGGGCTGGGACTGGCGCGCGGACCCGCTGCGGCGATACGGGGTTTTGTTGGACTGCCATACTGGGCGCTGTCGGGTCTGACGCATCGGGGACAGTTAGCGCGACTGGGTGCTGCGGTCCTGCTGGCGCTGGGGGTGAGCCTCGTCGCCATCTCGTTGGTCGCGCCGCTCAGCGGATTCCTGGCCGGGCTGCTGCCCGTGCTTGGCTTCGGTTCGTTGCTTGCACTTGTCGCGTACGGCGCATTGCGTACCCAATCAGTCGTCCATGTGGCTGCCCTGCTCGGGTTGTTCATTCCCCTAGTCACTCTCGGCCTCTATCAGACCGGTCGCAAGCCGGCCGCCGGAGCAGAGCAGGACACCGGCGCCAACTTCTTGTCGTCGCACCCCATCGGGTGGCTGTCGATTGGCTGCATTGCGGTCTTGGTCGTCGGAACCATCGTTGTCGCGAACCTGACGTCGCCACTTCACTCGCCGATTTCCTCCTTCCTGGCCGGACTGAACAGAATCGGCAAGCTTCTGAGGAGGAACATTCCGGAGACCTCGCTGACGATCGGGCTCGCAGTGGCGGGGATCGTGCTCTGGAGAACTTCCTTGGCGACGGCGATCTGGGGGTGGGTCGTCGGCCTCGTCGACGAAGATTGGCGCGAACCGATATCGGCGTCGTTCAGGGGTTTTCCGTTCAGCCCCGCCGTCTATGTCGGCATTGTGTTGGTGGGGTGCGCGATGGCGTTCGTCCTTTCGTTCCGGCTTCGACCCGCATCTGCGCCGGCCCTCGGAGCAACTACCAAGCGGCGGTGGCGTCGACTCACCGATCCCGCCGGTCTGGCCATCGCATGGTCGGCGATCTACGGCGCCATTTATGTCGCGTTGACCCTTCTATTGGTAGGGGCCAGTCGTAGCCTCGATGGCAAGTGGGCGTGGGTGCCCGCCGCCATCTCTCTCACGCTGGGGGCACTGTTCTCGCTTGTCGCCGTGCCGCTTATCTGGGTTCGGGCCAAGGGCAATCTGATCAAGCGCCTTGCCGACCAGTTCGCCGACAAGGACCCCTTTCCACCGGCCAACGACGATCCCACTGTGATCGCGGCGCTCAAGACTCTGGGTGCCAACTCGCGGTACCTATTCAAGAATGATGGCGCTGTGTTGTCGTGGCGCGGCAACAGAGTCGCCTCGAAGGCCCGACGGCGATGGAAGGTCGAATACCAGCCCCGACGGCAGTCTCTCAGAACACACGAGAAGATCGTGCGGACGTTCGGCCTGCAGGAGTCGGCGCTCGCCGACACCTTGAACGTGGCCCGGCAGAGCATCCCCGGCTTTAAGCGCCTCGAGATCTCGGCCTCCGAAATGGCCTCGCAGATCGACGTAGTGGTTCGCTACCCGGAAGACGACTCAGAAGCGTACGTGCAGCTGATAACGCTCTTGCGTGAGCGATGTGGAAGTGAGCACTTCACGGAAGACGGCAGCGCCCCAGTGCGCCGACGACTTCAGTTGGCCCAACATTCTGAGTAGCAAGTCTCGCTGCGTTGATGGCCGATCCCTTGGCTGGGCTCCGGGTCCGCCGACGAGGTCGTCACGTAGATTCGACTCCCGAATCGGTACGAGTGAGCTAACAGCTGCGATCAAGACCTTTCGGTCAAGACCGCGTTCGGGCGGCATGCCGGTTAGCCTGACGGCAGACCGCGGGTCACTCGAGCCGCTTGGAGGGGAAGGAAGCGATGACGTTCCTGTCGGAGATGGATGAAGCAACCGGCCTGCTGGACGAAGCGAAGGTAATTGACAAGGGACGCGACTTGCGTAAGACCTACCAAGGCGCAGATCCCTTCCCGCACATCGCGATCGACGACTTTTTGCCCGAGGCGATACTCGAACGGTGTCTCGCCGAATTCCCCACCGACACCAGCGGTGTCACCGACTCCTATGACCGCAAACAAGAGCGGTTCAAGCGAGCCTTTACGCCCGACGTGCTACCGCCGTTCTCACGAAACCTGTTCTACGCATTCAATTCCCGACCCTTCATCCAGGTCGTGGAGAACATCTGCGGCATCCAGGGCTTGATACCCGACCCGTATTTCGAGGGGGGCGGCTACCACGAGCTGAGCCAGGGCGGCCACCTGTCCGTCCATGCCGACTTCAACTATCACCAGAGGCTGCACGTAGAGCGCCGGATCAACGTTCTGATCTACCTGAACAGGGACTGGAAGGACGAGTACGGCGCGCAACTCGAGCTTTGGGATACGGACATGAAGTCGCGCGTGAAATCGTATGTTCCGTCCTTCAATCGCTGCGTCATCTTCAACACGACCTCCGACAGCAATCACGGCAACCCGCAGCCGGTCAATCATCCCGACGGCGTGTCCCGACGCTCAATCGCGCTGTACTACTACACCGCGACCTGGGACAACACCAAGCGGAAGCACACGACGCACTTCAGGGTGCGGCCCGGCGAGGCCAACGACGCGCCGGACGTCAGGTCGAGAAGCCAAGACATGCTGGGCGACCTTATGCCGCCGGTGCTCTACCGCAGGCTCATCAATCTCGGCAGTCGGAAATCGCGTCGCTGAGAACCCGAACCTCGCCCTCGCCCTCGCTCAGCATCTAGCGAACCTTGGGCATTGATTCGGGCGTTGGGGCGCACCGCGGTTTCTTGGTCCTGGTGTTGTCACAGCGGTCACATGGGTAACGGCTCCAGAGGACCATGGTGGTCGGGATTGTGATATCGCATGCGATATCACATTTGGAAAGGCATCGTGTCTGGCATCGCGATGCTGATGTGGCGGGTGTGACGTCAGCGCCGACGCCCGACGGGACAGCCTGGACTTCCAACCAATCGGCGACTACTGCAAGTGAATTAACGACTCACGACACCAGCAAGCCACCCCGCGCTCAGCGGAACCGCAAGCGCGCCCATGTGGTCGCGGAGCCATTCTTTCGCGATGCTGGCTCGCGATGCTGGTGCCTTGCCTCAACTGCCGTCGTGCGACCGCGACCGGCCCAGCCGCCATTTGGTCTTCTTCGGCGTTTGGTAGAGATCTTGAGTCCAGGCGTCCATCATGGCGTCGGCGTCGCCGTGCACCGGGTTATTTGTCACCCGCCATCCCAGACCTTCAATTTCTCTAGTGCACCACCGAATCAAAGATCCGTCAGCGCCGATCTCCCGTGCAAGAAGAACCCTCTCGTCGGGCTCGAGCGTGTCACGAAACGCCTCCATGCTGTTCTTCACACGCCAGTAGGGAACAGTTTCATCAGCTTGCCGACAGAGCTCTAAGAGTTCCTTTCGGGCACGGTCGAGGAAGGGTGTCGGCGTCGTTTCGTCTTGTTCGCGGCGACTCTCAGGTTTCTCGCCACTCGGATCTTCCGCGGCTCGCGTAGGAGGCTCCACTCCGGTGACTTGACGACGCTGGTCATCGACGTATTCCGCCAGCTCGCGGTACTTGACGCGCAGCCCTTCAAGCTCCGCTGTAGCCGCCTCGGCTTTGTCGCGCCACCACTTGAGGTGGTACTCCGCCACCTTCGCCTCACAGTCCGGGCAAACCGCGACTGGACGGCTTGCCGGGCCTTGCGGGGTCGGATTCTTCAACGCTGCCCCGCAGAGCGCCTGGTCGTTACGGCTGTTGAGGTAGTCCTCGTGGTGCACCACCGAAGTGGATGTCGCGTACACGTAGCTGTGGGGTGGTTCCACATAGCAAAAGTAGACGACCAGCGCTGTCGCTTTTGCCGGTTCTGTCAAACAACTGGTGGCTCAACGCAATTCGGCCTCTCCTCAAGCAATGCGTCCAGCTCGTTGTCGGCGAACGCGCCGCTGCACTCGTGAATCGACCGGGTTCGAGCGACGTTCATGACAAGCGCGATAGCCGCAATCTGGACGGTGCCCAGAACGACCACAGGCCATGCGGCGCCAGTCGCGATGACGAGCGGTATTGGATGCGACTGAGGCTGCACCGGGTCCTGCAGCCTGCGGACAGCGAGCGCCAAACCGATGGAGGTGACGACCCAGCCCAGCAGGTAGCTGTACAGAACTGTGTAGATCACTGTTGCGCTCCTCGGGCTGGCGTCGGTTCTCGTTGTTGTCGGCCGGTGTTGCCCGGCGATGCATAGCCTGCGATGGCCACCTTGGCGGATTCTTGGTGGATTCTTGACGAGCTCCCTTCGGGGGTGACCGAGGCGCTATCGCTGTCGTCAATAACCCAACGCCCGCGGACGCGGCGCACTAGCGTTCGTCTTGTTTGCCGGACTTCTCAGGGTTGGGGGATGCACATGGCAGTTTCGTATCGACCGTGGTTCACCACGGGAGTTGCGCTCGTCGGCGCCAGCGCGATAGCGATGGCTCCAATCGCTCCGATCACTCCGGCGTCGCGGGCGACGGACGTGCGGCCTATCACCACTGCCATCTCGGCGGAGGTCGACCTCACCGCTTTCGAGATCCCCTACATCCTGACTTTGCCGGTCGTGCGGCAGTCCATCCGCAACTGGGCCGAGAACTGGGCGGTTTACCTGGCCGGGCTCGCGAAATCCGGTGTCGGACTGGCGGAGTCGCTGCTGGCGATCCCCGGAGTGACTGTGGAGATCATTCAGGAGGTGTTGGCCCTCGATTTCGTGGGCGCCTTCGATACCTTCACCGCAGCGGTTCGCGATTCTGTGGTCGCTGTTGGACAGCCGCTGCTGGATTCGCTGATCTGGCGCAATCAGAAGTACTTCGCGGTGCAGACCGCGCTGGAGGCCGCGGTGCCCCAAGCGTGGATCGATGTGGCCAACGGCTTCCTGGAGGCCGGCAACGTGGTGACGACCTCGCTGATCCAAGGCACACAGGACTTCATCGCCGCCGTGCTCACCCTTAACCTCGGCAACATCATCGACGCCGCCCTCGTCGGAACGAGGAATTTCCTGGTCGCACTCGGTGACGGCGCCGTATCGATCATCGACGGTATCGAGGCCGCGCAGCTGGGGATCGCAACGGCACTGGCGACGGAGCCGCCGCCACCTCCCGCGGCGGATGTCTCGGACCTGCGAACGCGCAGCACCGCCGGACCATCGAGTGCCGACGCGCTCGATGTGATTGCCTCGACGCAAGTGCGGCCGGCCACCCCCACGACGGACGTCACCGTTCTGGTCGACAGCGTGCCCGGACCCGCCGGGGCGTCGAGTGCCGTCACCAACGACGCCGTCCCGCCGCCGGAAGCGACGGCCGGTGAGGCCGATGAGGCGGGCACCGCCGCCGAAGCCGAAGCCGAAGCCGAAGCCGAAGCGCAGGATCCACCGGAAGCGCTTGCCGATGCCGCGGACGACAGTTCGCAGGATGTAACAGCCCCGGCAGGCCTGCCGACGAAGCCGGTCGACACCACCGTCAAGGACCTGTCCAAGAAGGTGGATGAGACTGTCAAGAAGGTGACCGCCGAGGGCGAGGAGGGCTCCGGCGATCAGAGCGCCCAGAAGCCCGCGGCGGGCGATGGTGACGAGTAGCGCCTGGCGACTCCCAATGCTTGTTGCGCGGCAACAGATCTCACCACATCGGCAGTATCGCGCTGTCAAGTTCGAGTCCGACTGAGGGGCGCAGTAGTCCGACCTATAGGTTGGCGACGATGCCGCAGCCACCGCCCCAGTCCTCGTCGTTCCCGCGCGGGATGGCGTTGTTGGTGGCAGGCGCGTTCTTCATGGAGATCCTCGACGCCACGATCATCGCTCCCGCGATCCCGCTCATCGCCGATTCGCTCGGCGTCGAACCGGTCGACGTCAACGTCGCGATCTCGGCGTACCTGGTGACCGTGGCGGTGCTGATCCCCGCGACCGGGTGGATGGCCGACCGATTCGGCGTTCGTCGCGTATTCATCACCGCGATCGCGGTATTCACGATCGCCTCGATCGGATGTGCGGCCAGCGTGTCCCTGCCGATGCTGGTCGGCATGCGTGTGTTGCAGGGCATCGGCGGCGCGATGATGGTGCCCGTCGGGCGCCTGGCGGTATTGCGGTACTCCGACAAGTCCGATCTCGTCCGCGCCATTGCCCTGCTCACCTGGCCGGCGCTGGCAGCACCCGTCATCGCTCCGGCACTGGGCGGGGCGATCGCGACGTTCGGATCCTGGCGGTGGATCTTCCTGATCAACATCCCGATCGGAATCGTCGGGTTTCTGTTGGCGCTCAAACTGATACACGCCGAGCCGACGCCATCGGCGCGGTCTCTGGACTGGCGCGGCATGCTGCTGATCGGCCTGGGGATCTCGGCCGCTCTCATCGCGCTCGAACACATCCGTGTCAGCGGGACGGACTGGCTGTCCGTCGGGGTCGGCGGTGCAGTCGCGGCGGTGCTGCTGCTCGGGGCGATTCGCCATCTGCTGCGCGCGGATGCGCCGCTCCTGCAACTCAAGGTCCTGCGCGTGCAAACGCTGCGGATCACTGTCTCGGCCGGGTCGGTCTACCGCATGGTGATCACCGCCGTTCCGTTCCTGTTGCCTCTGCAGTTCCAGCTTGTGTTCGGCTGGTCACCTCTGGCGTCCGGCCTCATGGTTGCCGCGCTGTTCGTGGGCAACCTCACGATCAAACCCGCGACGACGCCTCTGATGCGCCGGTTTGGCATCCGTTGGGTGCTGCTGGTCAACGGCATCGCCTCGGTCGGGTGCTTCGGCCTACTCGCATTGATCCGGCCGGGAATGCCTGTTGTCCTGATGGTGGTCATCCTCTATGTCAGCGGCGCGCTGCGTTCCATCGGATTCACGGCGTACAACAGCTTGGCGTTCGCCGATGTCCACGGTGACGACCTCACCCACGGCAATACCCTCAACGCATCGGTCCAGGAACTCGCTGCCGGGCTCGGAATCGCTGTCGCGGCGCTGCTACTCAGCGTCCTGTCATCCTATCCGTATGCATACCTGATGCTCGGTGGGCTGCTCGCCGTCACGCTCGTCGAGACACTGCGCCTACCCCGCGATGCGGGGTCACATGTCAGCGGATGACGACCCGATACGACGCTCGGCCCGCCACCTCGGGGGTAGGTGGCGAGCCGAGCTTGAAGGGGGCGTCGGGGTTAGGCGGCGTTACGCCTGTCGGGAGTCTTGGTGCGATTGCGTCGCCAGAAACCGAACATGTCTCGACGATAAGAGCCGAACCTGAGGCGAACCTGAACGACAACTTGGAACAGGCTGACGTCACTCAACCCACGTTTGCCAGAGAAGTCGAAGGCTATCCTGCTTGCAATTCCCAGATCCATGCTCGACGTTGGCTACGGCTGATAGTGGACGTCGCCCGATACCTGACCGCCTATAGCGCGCCGATCGTCCCGCAAATCCCTTGAGAAATAGCCGATCTCATCCCTACGGTCGCACCCTCAATCTTCGTCCGAGCACCAACGTAGGATCCGGACCGAGTGGGGTGGACTCGGGAGGCGAGGCACCCATCGGAACACCGCCTGCCACTCAATCGTTGACTACCATAAGAATGAACGGAGTTCCTCTATGCCGGAGACAGGACCGTGGACCGGCGATCCGGTCTGGCTCGCCGATGTCCTTCTGGCCGAGGGGGTCGACCTCGTCGAGTATCCCGGCTGGCGCACCCGCGGTCATGGCGACTTCAAGGACATCCGCGGCGTGATGGTGCATCACACCGGATCGGACAACGCCAGCGCCGCATCGATCGCCGGCGGCCGGCCTGACCTTTCCGGCCCGTTGTCGCAGCTGCACATCGCGCGCGACGGCACGGTGACGGTCGTGGCCGTCGGCGTCGCGTGGCACGCGGGTGCGGGCATGTATCCGTGGCTGCCAACCAACATGGGCAACTGGCACTTGATCGGTATCGAGTGCGCCAACAGCGGAACCAGTCCCGTTGCGCCACACCGTGCTAACTGGCCCGACGCACAATATTTCGCGCTGGTTCGTTGCTGTGCGGCGATCAACCGTCGGCTGGCGCAAACCTCTGCCCGCACCATCGGGCACAAGGAGTACGCGGGTCGCGTCCAGGGCAAGTGGGATCCGGGCGCCATCGACATGGACATCCTGCGACGCGACATTCAGGACCGGATCGGCCGTGTGCCCAGACCAGCGCCGACACCGAGGCCGCCTGTGCCGGTCGGGGAGTATGCCGACGTGCTGTTGTTCCGCGGTTCGGAAGGGCCGCAGGTCGCCGAACTTCAGCGCCGGCTCAAGGAGTACACCCCAGACCTGGCGGTTGACGGGATCTTCGGGCCCAGAACCGAAGCCGCCGTCAAGGCGTTCCAACGCCGGAACCGCGGCCTCAAGGTGGACGGCATCGTCGGTCCGGCAACCGCTGCCGCGCTGAGGTTGAGTTAGGCGCCTCGCTTGCCAGCGGGCTGGCCATCTGACGTCGCATCAATCGCTTCCGACGCTACGCCACGCTCGACTGACTCGACGCCCGCGAATAGCTATTGATAGCAGGGCTTTTCGAACGCGAAGTCCTTCGCGGTCGGCCCGGTGAAGAACGGCTCGATCTCGCTGACC
>DATFCF010000551.1:0-6562 GCA_035253445.1 Mycobacterium sp. | reverse complement strand
CCTGCGCGTAGTCACCGGGGATCGAATACCGAATGCCGTTGAAAATTCGGAAGGTCTGCCGTGTTTTTTCTTCGTCCTTGTAATACCCGACCGGGATATGTCCCTTGCGGGCGATGAGCCCGACGACACCGGAGCCGGGTTTCACCTCGTTGCCGTTTTCATCGAGCACGGTGTTGGACGAATCGATGGTCACCCGCGGTCCGCCCGTGTGCGACTGGCCCTTGGCCACGATGCTGGTGCCGCCGAACCCGGTTTCCGATGACCCGATCGAGTCGGTGATGACGCGGTTAGGCAGCAGCTCGAGAAACTTCTCCTTGATGCTGGTCGAGAACAGTGCTGCGGTGCTGGCCAACAGGAACAGCGACGAGAGGTCGTACTCCTTGCCGTCGGCCTGAGCAGCGATCAGTGCGTCCAGTAGCGGGCGTGCCATCGCGTCGCCCGTGAAGAACAGCAAGTTGGCCTTGGTCTTCTCGCACGTCTCCCACACCTCGTCGGCGTTGAACTCCGGTTCGAGCACCACGGTGTGCCCCGCGAACAGGGCACCCCAGGTGGCCGACTGCGTCGCGCCGTGAATCATCGGCGGGATCGGGTAGCGGATCATCGGCGGGTTCGCGACCGCCAGCTTGGCCAGGCCGTACTCATCCGCTATGGGTTCGCCTGTGGCGTAGTCGATTCCGCCGAACAGCACCCGATAGATGTCTTCGTGCCGCCACATCACGCCCTTCGGGAAGCCCGTAGTGCCGCCCGTGTAGAGCAGGTAAATGTCGTCTTCACTGCGCAGACCGAAGTCACGCTCGGGCGAGCCCTGCTCGAGAGCGGCGTAAAACTCGACGCCGCCGTAACGCGTAAATGTTTCGTCGCTCCCGGCGCTCCCATCGTTGACCACCAGGATGGTCTTGACGTTCGGCGTCTCGGGCAGCACATTCGCGACGCGGTCCGCGTATCGGCGCTCGTGCACCAGCGCGACCATGTCGGAGTTCTCGAACAGATATTTCAGTTCGCCCTCGACGTAGCGGTAGTTGACGTTGACGAGGATGGCGCCGGCCTTGACGATGCCGAGCATCGCGATCACGATCTCGATGCGGTTGCGGCAGTAGAGCCCGACCTTGTCGTCCTTCTTCACCCCCTGGTCGACGAGGTAGTGAGCCAGGCGGTTGGCCCTCTCCTCCAGCTGTCCATAGGTGACCTGCTCGTCTCCGCAGATCAGGGCGACACGGTCAGGCACAGCATCGATGGCGTGCTCGGCAAGATCGGCAATGTTCAGGGCCACAAGCCCTAAATTAGAACGTGTTACATTTTCTGACAAGTCTGTGGGTTCGATGCAGGAAGGAAACCACCCGTGAGCGAGTCCGACATTAGTTCTCCGGCTGGCCCGGACGCCATCATTGAGCAGCGCGGACACACCCTCATCGTGACGCTGAACCGGCCCGAGGCGCGCAACGCGCTTTCCACCGAGATGCTCTCGATCATGGTCGAGGCCTGGGACCGCGTCGACAACGATCCGGAGATCCGGAGCTGCATCCTGACCGGGGCCGGTGGGTACTTCTGCGCGGGGATGGATCTCAAGGCGGCGACGGCCAAGCCGCCGGGCGACTCGTTCAAGGACGGCAGCTACGACCCCTCGCGCATCGACGCCCTGCTGAAGGGCCGGCGGCTGACCAAACCGCTCATCGCGGCCGTCGAAGGCCCGGCGATCGCGGGCGGCACCGAGATCCTGCAGGGCACCGACATCCGCGTCGCAGGCGAAAGCGCCAAGTTCGGCATCTCCGAGGCCAAGTGGAGCCTGTACCCGATGGGCGGTTCCGCGGTGCGCCTGGTGCGCCAGATTCCGTACACGATCGCGGCGGATCTCCTGCTGACCGGGCGGCACATCACGGCGGCCCAGGCGCTGGAGTACGGATTGATCGGATACGTCGTGCCGGACGGGTCGGCGCTGGACAAGGCGCTCGAGATCGCCGAAGTGATCAACAACAACGGCCCGCTGGCGGTGCAGGCGATCCTGAAGTCCATCCGCGAGACCGAGGGCATGAACGAGAACGACGCGTTCAAGATCGACACGCAGATCGGCATCAAGGTGTTCCTGAGCGACGACGCCAAGGAAGGCCCGCTGGCCTTCAAGGAGAAGCGCGCGCCCAAGTTCAAGATGAAGTAGAGCGGCCCGTCACATCCGTTACGGGAGTCTCCACCACGGACGACTAGATACTTGCCCGTCTCGGAGCGACAATGCGGCGCGGCGGGAAGCACCGCAGAAGCAGGCATGCGATTGTCGCTGTGAGACGGGCACTTTCACGATGCACCGACCGAGGGACTGCTGTGAATGCTAGCCGCTCAGCGGCTTGGTCGGCGTGAAGACCACCGGCATCTTTTCCAGGCCGGACACGAAGTTCGCCGGCCGCAGGGGCAGCTCTTCATCGGAAGCCAATCGCATGTCGGGCAGCCGCTTCAGTAGCCGCTCCTGCATCATCGACAGCTCCAGCCGGGCGAGCTGGTTGCCGAGGCAGAAGTGCGTGCCGAAACCGAACGCCAGGTGGTTGTTGGGGTAGCGGTCGATGTTGAAGATCTCCGGCTCCTCGAACACGTTCTCGTCGAAGTTGGCCGACTCGAACAACAGCAGCATCTTCTCCCCCGCATTGAGGCGGGTGCCGTGAAACTCCGTGTCCGCGGTGATGGTTCGCGCCATGTTCTTCACCGGCGCGGTCCAGCGCAGCATTTCTTCAATCGCGTTGGGCAGCAACGCCAAATCGTTGGCAAGACGCTGATGCTGATCGGGATGACTCAGCAGCTGCCGGGTGCCACCGGAGAGTGTGTGGCGAGTGGTCTCGTCGCCACCGATCAGCAGCAGGAGGACCTCCGTGACGATCTGATGGTCCTCGAGCTTCGAGCCCTCCACCTCCGCGTGCACGAGCACACTCACCAGATCGTCGGTCGGCTCCTCCTTGCGCGCGGCGATCATGCCCATCATGTATTCGGAGTAGGCGGCGAACGCTTCCATCGTCACCTGCACGTCGGCCTCCGCCGCAGTGCTGCTCAACGAGCTGACCAGGTCGTCGGACCACTTCAGGAACATCTCGCGTTCTTCTGGCCGCACGCCGAGCATGTCGCCGATGACCGCCATCGGCAGCGGCGCGGCCAGGTCCCAGACGAAGTCGCACACCCCTCGCTCGCACACCGCGTCGATCAGCGTGTCGCACAGGGAACCGATCGACCCTTCGAGGTCTTTCACCCGCTTGCGGGTGAATCCTGAGTTGACGAGCTTGCGCCGCAACAGATGTTGCGGGTCGTCCATCTCGATCATCATCTCCACACCGGCCTGGTCGGGCCGGATGCCGCCCGCATTGGAGAACAGCTCCGGATTCCGCTCGGCCTCGATCACCGCCTGGTATGTCGCCGCCGCGGCCAAGCCGTTGCGGTCCCGAAAGACCGGCTCGTTCTGGCGCATCCACCGGTAGATCGCCCGCGAGTCGCCGGCATAGAACGTGCCGTCGGTGAGATCGACGTCTGGTCTGGTCTTCACCGTCGAACCTCCTGCGCGTCGTCGAACAACATCTGGACGTTGGCGGCCGAACCGGAGAGCAGCGCGCGTTTCGGGAAGCCTAGCGAGGCGAGCTCTTTCGCATAGGGATGTTCACCGAGTCGCACTTTTGCACCGCCGAGTCGGTACCGCAGACCGGAAGGCGACATCTCAAAAGGGATCTCGCGGGTGACGCCGTCGCGATGCGAATAGCTGCGCTGCGTTTGCGTGCGCGGAGTCAACGGAATCCGTAGGCCCGGCTCGAAGTCCATGCTCACCGCATGCTGGCCGTCGATCGTGAGGTCGAATCCGAACTGACGGCCCTCGCGAATCGTGAAGTCCGCCATCACCTTCGGAAATCCCCAAATGGTGGTGCCCGCCTCCAAGGTGAACGCCTGATCGACCGGAAGGTGATGGATGAACGCGCCCGCGGAACCCAGGGCGCGGGGACTCCAACTGCCCGGGGCGCGGGCGACCCCTGGCGGATTCACCATCACGTTGGTGCCGTATTCGTAGTACTCGCCGAGGTCACCGTCGATGTAGTGCATCAGCATCAAGACGACGATCGCCCGCCGTGGCAGGTACCGGCAGACCTGCAGACCGCTGTAGTCGATCATCTGCTGCGCGGCGTCGGCGTTCACCGAGAACATCGCCATGTGCTGATTCGCGGTGCGGATCTTTACCGGCATCGTGAGTACGGTGCCGGCGATAGTGTGCTGCGAGGCGGATGAGCGCTCGCGCGAAGACATCGGGTCTGTCATCCGGCCAATCTAGAACGCGTTCTAGTGGCGCGTCTATAGCCGGTTAGACCAACGTTGCCAGCTCCCGGATCTGCTCGGGGCTGCGGCCGGAGACCACCATCATGGTCACGCCCGAGGCCTCCCACACCTTGATCTGCTCACGCACGTAGTCCAGATCGCCGACGATCGCCGCATCGTCTAGGAGTTCGTCGGGGATAACCGCCGCCGCTTCGTCCTTGCGGTCGCTGCGGAAGAGCTTGGTCACGTCGTCGACCACCTCGGCGTAGCCCATCCGGCGGTAGACATCGGCGTGGAAGTTGGTGTCCTCGGCACCCATACCGCCCATGTAGAGCGCGATGAAGGGCTTCATGGCCTCGAACGCGGCAGCGCGGTCGTCGGTGATGACGATGTTCGCGGTCGCGCAGACCTCGAAGTTCTCCCGGCTGCGCCGAGCACCCGGACGTGCGAATCCTTCGTCGAGCCACTCGTTGTAGGTCTCGGCCATTCGCGGCGAGTAGAAGATCGGCAGCCACCCGTCGCAGATTTCGGCGGCCAGCGCCACGTTCTTCGGACCTTCGGCGCCCAGCATTATCGGGATGTCGGCCCGCAGCGGGTGGGTGATCGGCTTGAGCGCTTTGCCAAGACCGGTGGCGCCCTCACCCGACAGCGGCAGTGGGTAATGCGGCCCGTCGCTGGTCACCGGGGCTTCACGGGCCCACACCTGGCGGATGATGTCGACGTATTCGCGGGTGCGGGCCAGCGGCTTGGGGAACTTCTGCCCGTACCAGCCCTCAACCACCTGCGGCCCCGACACTCCCAGTCCGAGAATGTGCCGCCCGCCGGAAAGGTGATCCAGCGTCAGCGCTGCCATCGCGCACGCGGTCGGCGTCCGCGCCGACAGCTGCACAACTGACGTGCCGAGGCGTATCCGGCTGGTCGACGCCCCCCACCAGGCCAGTGGTGTGTAGGCATCCGAGCCCCATGCCTCGGCCGTGAACACCGTGTCGAAGCCGGCGTCCTCGGCCGCGGCCACCAATTCCGGTGCGTTCTCCGGCGGTTGCGCGCCCCAATATCCCAGCTGAAGTCCAAGCTTCATTGGCTTGCCTCTCTAGCCTTTCTGACGGTCGCTTGAAACCGTTCTTAGAACCTGTTCTACTCGATGCTGTGACCGCCAGCCAAAGCAGCCCGGTGCAGATCGACGCGCATGAACCGCCCCTTTCAGCGCCGCTAAAGCTGTCCTTCGACTACACCCGTTCAGTCGGACCACTTCTGTCCCAGTTCTTCACCGCCCTACGTCAGCGACGCATCGTCGGCGTGCGCGGCTCGGACGGGCGGGTGCATGTGCCGCCAGCCGAATACGATCCGGTCACTTACCAGCGATTGACCGAGATCGTACCGGTGAGCAGCGTCGGGACCGTGGTCTCGTGGACCTGGCAGCCCGGGCCGCTGGAGGGCCAGCCGCTGGACCGCCCGTTCGCGTGGGCGCTGATCAAGCTCGACGGCGCAGACACCCCGCTGCTGCACGCCATCGATGCCGGCTCCTCGGATGCCATCAGCACCGGCGCCCGCGTGCACGCGCACTGGGTCGACGAGCCCGTCGGCGCGATCACCGACATCGCATACTTCGCGCTAGGCGAGAACGCCGAACCCGAGGGCCAGGCCGACGACCGTGAGCCGGTGACCGTGCTCGTGAGCCCCAGCAGCATCGAAATCCAGCACACGGCATCACTTCCCGAAAGTGTCTTCCTGCGTGGGCTCGAGGAGGGCAAGCTGCTCGGTGCGCGTTCGGGGCGCGGACGCGGCCAAGAAAAGGGCAAGGTGTATTTCCCTGCGCGGGAAGCTGATCCGGCGACCGGCAGGCAGCTCGACGAGTTCATCGAGCTACCCGACAAAGGCACGGTGACGACGTTCGCGGTCATCAACATCCCCTTCGCCGGACAGCGCATCAAGCCGCCGTACGTCGCGGCGTATGTGCTGCTGGACGGCGCCGACATCCCATTCCTTCACTTGGTCACCGAGATCGACGCTTCGGAGGTTCGGATGGGCATGCGGGTGGAGGCGGTGTGGAAGCCGCGCGAGGAATGGGGCCTCGGCATCGACAACATCTCCCATTTCCGGCCAACGAGTGAACCCGACGCCGACTACGACACCTACAAGCACCATCAATAAGAGGACCTATGACTGATATCGCTGTCGTGGGCTTCGCCCACGCGCCGCATGTGCGCCGCACCGACGGAACCACCAACGGCGTAGAGATGCTGATGCCATGTTTCCACCAGCTCTACGACGAGCTCGGCCTGCAGCAGACCGA
>DATFCF010000550.1:0-11642 GCA_035253445.1 Mycobacterium sp. | reverse complement strand
AGAATTCGACTGCAGATGCTCGTAGAGACCGAGCTCGCGGGCGGTGTCGCGGAAGTAGCGGTACAGCTCGGGGCCGGGTGCGAAGAGCCGGCTCCAGTTGGGGTTCGGGGCGAACGACAGCTGATACCACAGCGACGGGATGTCCACGGCCAGGCCAGGGTAGTGGTTGTCCCGCCAGGTGCCGCCGAAGTCGTCAGCGCGTTCCAGGATGACGAAGTCGGTGATGCCCTTCTCGCGCAGCAGGCGCCCCACAGCGATTCCGCCCGGACCGGCGCCGATGATGGCCACCTCATACATCGGATCAGCCACGCGACGCTCCGCTCAACCCGTCGACGATGTGCTCGGACACGAACCGCCGCACCGCGCGCGGACTGTTCAGGTTCACCCCGATCGGGGGTAACAGCTCGAAACTCAACAACATTCGCACTATCCATTCACTCGCCCGGCCTGGATCCACGCTGTCGGCGACTTCTCCGCGCTGCTGGGCCGCCCGCACCCGCGGCTTCCACAACTCGATGGACCGCTTCATCAAGTCGTCGCCGATGTTTCGCAGCAGCAGAACGAGGATGCTTTCGTTGATGCCCCTCGGCGCTACCGAGTCCGAGTGCTGCCGGTGTGCGCATACGACGACCGCTGCGGCCGCGACCTGCTCGGCCAGGGTGGTCCGCGCGTCGACTTCGGCCGCCATGGTGTCGATGAACGCCGACGCGAGATGGTCGAGCGCGGTCTTGATGGCGCGGTCGCGGCTGCCCAGCGCGTTGTGGACGGTCCCGCGGGATACGCCGGCAGCCTCGGCGACGGCGGTGAGGCTGAACTGGCGCGGGCCCAGTAAACGCAGCGTTTCGGCGGTGGCCGCCAACAGGGTCGGTGATACCGACTGCTCCTGGGCGCGCATTTGAACACATTATCGACATGTGTTCAACGTGGTCAATAGCCGCGTTGGACGTCGTAGGCGTGGTGGACGACGTCGTGCAGGTGGTACACCGAGATTGACGCGATGGTGAACTCACTACCGTTGCTTCGTAGGCCCCGGCGCGACCACGCATCAGGCGGCACGTTCGTATACGTATCGGCGACAACGTCCGCGGCGTCGAACAGTTCGCGAGCGACAGTGCCGGGATCCTGCGAGGCGTAGTCGTCGGCGAGCGCGGTCTCGTCCTGATCCCAGTTGGGGAACCGGGGATCGTCCTGCGTGAGCATCAGCTGCACTCGGTGATTGAAGATCCGGTGCACGTCGCGCACGTGACAGCCGTACTCCAGTGTTGACCACACGCTTGGCTGGCGTCGCGAGGCGACGCCGGGCTCACCGAGTCTGCTAACCCAATCGGCGGCGTCACGGCGAATGTGGTCGGCCACCTCGGTGTAGTGCACGGCGGTGGGATCGAAACCACATTCTCGGCACGGTCGCGAAAGCACCCAGGTCCAGTCCTTGGTGTCGGGTTCGATGTGCTCAGGGGTCACAGCTGCTCGGCTATCTCACGGATTCGGGGTCCTGCCCCCGATGCTATGGGCTCGCCGTGTCCGAAGCACGCTGTCTCGACGTCGAGGACGGCCAGCCGCCGAAATGACGCCACGGTGCGGGCGCGGTCCTGGTTGAACGTGCCGAGCATGACGGCGCCGACATTGGCGATGGTGTCGCCGGTGAACAGCACCCCGTGCTGCGGTAGGTGGATTGCGGTGCTGCCTTCGGTGTGCCCCGGTATCGCCAGGATTTCGGCGCCGCCGCCGAAATCGACCACGTCGCCGTCGTGGAGTTCGTGCACGAAACGCACGGGTGGTGCAACGTCGGGCAGATCGACCGAAACCCGTTCGTGGATCGGCTTTTCCCAGTCCTCGAATACCGGTGCCGGCATGGCCGCCTCGCCGCGGATGACCGCGGCGTCACCCGTGCCTGCGAATACCGGTGCGCCAGTTGCATCATGAAGTTCGGCCGCGGAGCCCGTGTGGTCGACGTGCCCGTGTGTCAGCACGATCCGGTCAAGGCTCGGCAGCACCGACAACACGTCGGTACCCGATCCCGGTGATCCGGTGTCGATGAGGGTGACCGAATCGCCATCTCGCCACGCGTAGAGCTGCCAGCCATTGATTCGAAGCATGGTCAGGTTCGAAGTCACCGCGACAGCTTCCATGTCTGAAAGCTAGGACGCGGCGAGCGCCGATCACAGCGAATCAGCTGGTGGCGAAATCACCCGACAGTGCGGACTTCAGCACACCCAGCGGCAGCCCACCCAGATCCAGTGCGCGACTGTGGAATTGCTTCAACGACCACCCGCGACCGAACGCTTCGTCGCGCAACTGCTGCCAAATTCGTTGCCCGATTGCGTACGACGGCGCCTGTCCCGGCCAGCCCAGGTAGCGGTCCAGTTCGAACTGCAGGTGCTCTTCGGTCATCGCGCTGTGCGACTGTAAGAACACCCATGCCTTCTGGGCGTCCCATACGCCGCCGTCGGGCGCCGTCAGCCCGCAATGCACGCCGATGTCGATGACCACCCGCGCGGCCCGGAAACGTTGTGCGTCGAGCATTCCCATCCGATTGCCCGCATCGTCGAGCCAGCCCAGTTCGGCCATCAGGCGCTCGGCGTACAGCGCCCAGCCCTCGCCGTGGCCAGACACCCAACAGCCCAGCCTGCGCCATCGGTTCAACTGATCGGCAAGCACCACCGCCCGCCCGATCTGCAGATGATGGCCGGGTACCCCCTCGTGATACACCGTCGTCGTTTCCTGCCAGGTGTGGAATGTGTCCACGCCGTGCGGAACAGACCACCACATCCGTCCCGGCCGGGTCAGATCCTCCGAAGGGCCCGTGTAGTAGATGCCACCGGTATGTGTGGGCGCGATCCGGCATTCCAGCCGGCGCAGCGGCGCGGCGATGTCGAAGTGAGTGTCGGCCAGGGACTCCACGGCGCGATCGGACAGTTCCTGCATCCAGGACTGCAGCGCATCGACACCGTGCACGACGTAGCGGTCTTCGTCGTTCAGCCTGTGCAGCGCGTCAGCCACCGACGACCCGGGATACAACCGATTCGCAATGGATTCCTGTTCGGCCACAATGCTTTCCAGCTGACGCAGACCCCATTGGTAGGTCTCGTCGAGGTCGACGGTGGTGCCGAGAAAGCCGCGGGAGAGCAGCCGGTAGGCGTCGCGGCCGAACGCGTCGTCCTGACGCGCGTGGGGCGCGACGTCGTCGCCGAGCACCCTGGCCAGCTCGGCGTAAGCCTGGGCGGCGTTGGCGGCGTGCAATTGAAGATCTTCGTGCAACGTCGTGTTCTCGGGTGCGGCATCGGCGACCATGTCGACGAACAGGTGCTGGATTCCCGCGGCCTGCTCGATGCCTCTGGCAACCTGGCGGATCGCCGGCGGATGGCCTCCGGCCGCGGCGACCCGCAATGCCTCGGCGTACCCGGCGACACGATCGGGCAGTCGGGACAGCCGCCGGCTGATCAACGCCCAGTCCTCGTCGGTGTCGGTGGCCATCAGGTCGAATACGTCGCGCATGGTCTGCAACGGCGAGGCGATCACGTTCAGTTCGCCGACGTCGAGTCCCACGTCGTGCAGTTCGAGTTGGACGCCGAGCCGTTCCCGCATCGCCGCGACGGTGACGGCGTCCACGTCGTCTTCCGCTTCGGCGGCATCAAGGTCCCGCAACGCCGCACGCGCCGCTTGGACGCGGGCCGCCACCCCATCAGGTGAGTAGTCGGTGACGTCAGCCTCATAATCCCGGTCGTGACCGACAATACCCATTTCCGTTGCTGCGCAGGGATCTAACGCAGCGACCGTCTCCAGGTAGCGTTCGGCTACGGCGTCGACGGCCGTGGTTTGCCTACCCAAGATTGTTGGTCGCGAAGGTGTCGCACTTGTTCGGATCGCCGGTCTGATAGCCGGCGGTGAACCACTTCTGCCGCTGCTCAGCGGAGCCATGCGTCCACGCTTCCGGGTTGACGCGCCCGGTGGCGGCCTCCTGGATCCGATCGTCGCCAACGGACGCCGCGGCCGAAAGCGCGTCGGCAATGTCCTTGTCGCTCAACGGCTCCAGAAAGGGAACCCCGGTGCTCTCCTGTTTGGTGATGGCCGCGTAGTGCGCCCACACGCCTGCGTAGCAGTCGGCCTGCAGCTCGGTGCGCACCCCGGCACCCGTCGGCCCTTGCGCGCCAGGGCCGTGCGCCCGGTCGAGCACACCCTTGAGGTTCTGCACGTGGTGTCCGAACTCGTGCGCCACCACGTACTCCTGGGCCAATGGGCCACCGCTGGAACCGAACTGGTCGACCAGCACCTGGAAGAAGTCGGTGTCGAAGTAGGCGGTCTGATCGGCGGGGCAGTAGAACGGTCCGACGTCACTGGTGGCGGGTCCGCAACCGGTGTCCACCTGACCGGTGAAGATCCGAACCTGCGGTCGGGTGTAGTCGGGCATCAACTGCTCCCAGACACCGTCGACCGAGTTGGCCGTCGCCACCACGCGGCATTGCACGATCCGATTGGCGTCCGCGCCGGTCTTGCATTGGCTCAGGTCGAATCCCGGAGCCTCCACACCCTCGGTACCGATCTGGCCTTGTTGCGGGATCACCGTGCTCGGGTCGACGCCGAGAAACAGCGCCACCACGAGAATGAGCAACCCGCCGACGCCACCGCCGATAGCGACTCCACGCCCAGGACCGCGACCGCCGCCGCTGGTCGAAGTGGTGCTCGTGTCGATCTGCATGCCCTCGTTGAAGGTCATGCCATCAGCTTTGCACACTACGATTTCGGTGTGGCCCTCGTTGTCGGACATTCGTCCGTCGTGCACACCGGCCAGGGAGACCTGCGTGGCACGACCGAGGGAGGCGTCGGGGTCTGGCGCGGGATCCCGTACGCCGAGCAGCCGGTGGGCGAGCGCCGATTCCTGGCGCCCGCCCCGTTGCAACCGTGGACCGGTGTGCGCGACGCACTCGAACACGGTCCGCTGCCGCCGCAGGGCAAGTCGTTCGTCGGGGGTGGCCGCGATGACCCGAAGGTGCGTGACGAGGCCTGTCTGACCTTGACGGTGTGGTCGCCCGACACCAGTGGGTCGTTGCCGGTCATGGTGTGGATTCCGGGCGGCGCGTTCGTGTTCGGCGCGGGCCAGTTTCAGCTCTACAACGGGTCGCGGCTGGCGGCCAACGGAAACGTGGTGGTCGTCAACGTCACCTATCGGATCGGGGTGTTCGGCGGGTTCGAGCTCGGCGACCTTGGCGAGGGGTTCGACGACAACCTGGCATTACGTGACCAGATGGCCGCACTTCGCTGGATCCGCGAGAACATCGCGGCGTTCGGCGGTGACGCGGACCGGGTCACCGTGTTCGGCGAGTCGGCGGGTGCGACGTCGGTGCTCGCCCTGTTGGCGAGCCCGGAGGCCGACGGGCTGTTCAGCCGGGCCATAGCGCAGAGCCCGGCGTTGCCGCTCATCGCCGATCGAGAGGTGCGGGCGAAGCGAGCACACGACTTCCTGCAACGCCTGGGAGTCAGCCCGGCTGAGGTCAAGGGGCTACCGCAGCGCCAGTTGCGCCGTGCCGCGGGGTGGCTGCAGCTCAAGAGCTCAGCGACCACACCGACTCTCGCCTACGGGCTGACCTATGGCGTCGACCTGCTGCCACACCACCCCGTCGACGCGGCGCGCGCGGGCGCGTTGGCGCGGGTGCCCCTGATCATCGGCACCAACAGCCATGAGGCCTCGATGTTCGCGTGGACCAAGCCGCCGATGCTGCCGACCACGACGGCGTCCATCAACGCCTACTTCGAGCGGGTCGCACCGGATGCCAAGGAGCGGGTGCTGGCCGCGTACCCGGACTATCCGCGCCGACGCGCGCTGGTCGCGTTCGGCTCCGATGTCATGTTCGGCGGCCCGGCATGGGCGTTCGCCGATGCCTACAGCCGCCGCGCGCCGACCCACGTGTACCGCTTCGACCACTTTGGTTGGAGCCTGCGGATGCTCGGACTCGGCGCCACCCATGGCAGCGAAATCGTGCACATCCAGCACAGCTACGCGTCGTTCATCGGCCGCAAACTGCACCCGCTTGGGCGCAGGCTGCAGCCGCCGGTCGGTCGGCGCATGCAGCGGGCCTGGCTGGATTTCGCCGCGAAAGGTTGGGATACGGGCGAGATCCGCTGGTCCAGCGGGCATGATTGGCCGGTCTACGACACCGAGCGCCGCTTCACCCGCATCATCGAAACGGCCCGCGACACGGTGGTCTCCGATCCAGACGCCGAGCGCCGCGAGGCCTGGGCAGGCCTGTGCTAGCGCGCAGTGGCGAAGCGCTTGTCGCTGTAGTCGCGCAGGTTGTAGAGGAACTTCTGGAACATCCGGGCCATCACCGGCCGACCGAGTGACATGCCGAGCCGTGCGGCCGCCCCGTTCGGCTTCATCGCCATCACCCACGTCAGATGGCAGCCACCGGCGGTGGGAACCACGCGGTAGTCCTCGGCGAACGCGGCGATGCTGCCAGTGGACGCTTCGTTGAAGCGAAAAGCCATGTGCGTGAACGGCTCCCAGGCCAGGAACTCCTCATCGCCGACGATGCCGCCGCGCATGTGAACCGTCCTGGTGGTGCCGATTCCCCGGGGTTCGGGACTGGTCCACGTCACCTTGGTGATCACCGTCGCCCACTGCGGCCAGGACTCCGCGTCGGCCAGCACCTCGAATAGCTGCTCGGGCGTGATCGCCAGGTCGACGGTGCTGACGAACCGGAACGGTGCATGGGCGATGAAGTCAAGGCCGACGCGTTCACACGGCTTCATGGCCATACACAGTAGAGGACGGTGTCTAGCCTAGTGGATTGTCATGCCGAACCGGCTGTCGGTGTACTGGCGCAGCTTGGCCAGGTACTCGCGGTACTTGGACGTCATCACGCGTTTCGCGATGAGCCTGGCCAGCAACGGCGGGTTCTTCGGGTCGTGCGCGAGGGTCCATGTCAGCCGGCAACCCTGCGGAGTCGGTTCGATGCGGTGCTCCTCGACGGATGCACCCTCCGTGGCTAACGAGGTTTGGTTCATGCGGAAAGCCAAGTGGCTCTGCGGATGCCACGCGATGACTTCTTCGACGGCGCATGCTCCGCCGCGCATCTCGATGGCGCGGGTGCTGCCGACCCGAAATGGCGCCGGGCTGGTCCAGGTCATCTTGGTCAGCATCGACCAGCGCGGCCAGGACTCCGCTTCCTCGAGCACTTGCCACAACTGCGAAGGAGTGATGGCCAAGTCCACGGAATTGGTGGAGCGGAAGCGCGCCGTTTCGATGAGTTCCAGGCCGACGCGCTCACACGGGTACATCTGAGGCACGGCCCGACATTAGCCGCGACCGTCGCCGGCCGCAGCCAATAACGGCACCAGCACGTCGCTGATCGGCGTCGACAGACCGTGCACTGCGGCCCTGCGCGTGATGACGCCCGTTGCGGGGGTCCCATTCGAGGCGCCGACCGGCCTCCCGATCCGTCAGCATGGAGGTCGTGATGTCCGGCGCTACCGGCGGTAGCGCCCCCACTACACTGTGGCAGTCCTCTCCTCAGGCCATTCACAAGGAGTTTTTGTGCTGCGCAGTCATGCCGCCGGTTCGTTGCGGACCACCGACGCCGGGCAGAAGGTCACGCTCGCCGGCTGGGTGGCGCGTCGCCGCGACCACGGCGGCGTCATCTTCATCGACCTGCGCGACGCGTCGGGGGTGTCGCAGGTGGTGTTCCGCGACGCCGACGTGCTCGAGGCGGCCCACCGGCTGCGCGCGGAGTTCTGCATCGCCGTCGAGGGCATCGTCGAGATCAGGCCGGAGGGCAACGCCAACGCCGAGATCCCGACAGGAGAGATCGAAGTCAACGCGGTGTCGCTGACCGTGCTGGGGGAGAGCGCACCGCTGCCCTTCCAGCTCGACGAGCAGGCGGGTGAGGAAGCCCGGCTCAAGTACCGCTACCTCGATCTGCGCCGCGAGGGGCCGGGAGCGGCGATTCGCCTGCGCTCCAAGGTCAATGCCGCCGCCCGCGACGTGCTGGCCCGTCACGACTTCATCGAGATCGAAACCCCGACGATGACGCGGTCGACGCCGGAAGGCGCCCGCGACTTCCTGGTGCCCGCGCGTTTGCAACCCGGCAGTTTTTACGCGCTGCCGCAGAGCCCGCAGCTGTTCAAACAGCTGCTGATGGTGGCGGGCATGGAGCGCTACTACCAAATCGCGCGCTGTTACCGCGACGAGGACTTTCGCGCCGACCGCCAGCCCGAGTTCACGCAGCTCGACATGGAGATGAGTTTCGTCGACGCCGACGATGTCATGACCGTGTCCGAGGAGGTCCTCAAGGCGCTGTGGGCGCTGGTCGGCTACGACCTGCCGACCCCGATCCCGCGGATGACGTACACGGAGGCGATGCGCAGATTCGGCTCCGACAAACCCGATCTGCGGTTCGCCGTCGAACTTGTGGAGTGCACGGAGTACTTCTCGGACACCACATTTCGGGTTTTTCAGGCGCCGTATGTGGGCGCCGTCGTCATGGCGGGCGGTGCGTCACAACCGCGGCGCACCCTCGACGGCTGGCAGGAGTTCGCCAAGCAGCGCGGGCACCGCGGGCTGGCCTACGTGCTGGTGGGTGACGACGGGACGCTGAGTGGTCCGGTGGCCAAGAACCTGTCCGACACCGAGCGCGACGGCCTTGCCGCACATGTCGGCGCCCAGCCGGGGGACTGCATCTTCTTCTCCGCGGGCCCGGCCAAGACGGCGCGGGCGCTGTTGGGCGCGGTCCGCATCGAGATCGCCAAGCGGCTCGACCTGATCGATCCCGGTGCGTGGGCCTTCACCTGGATCGTCGACTGGCCGCTGTTCGAGTCCGCCGACGAAGCCACCGCACACGGCGACGTTGCGGTCGGCTCGGGCGCGTGGACGGCCGTGCACCACGCGTTCACCGCACCGAAGCCCGAGTCGGAGGCCACATTCGACACCGACCCCGGCGCGGCGCTTGCGAATGCCTACGACATCGTGTGCAACGGCAACGAGATCGGCGGCGGCTCCATCCGTATCCACCGCCGCGACGTGCAGGAGCGGGTCTTCGCGATGATGGGAATCAGCCACGACGAAGCCCAGGACAAGTTCGGATTCCTGTTGGAGGCGTTCGCATTTGGCGCCCCGCCACACGGCGGCATCGCGTTCGGATGGGACCGGATCACCGCTCTGCTCGCCGGTACCGATTCGATCAGGGAAGTGATCGCCTTTCCGAAGTCCGGCGGCGGTGTCGACCCGTTGACCGGTGCGCCCGCAGCGATCACGCCGCAGCAACGCAAGGAGTCGGGAATAGACGCCAAGCCGGAGAAGATTGAAGGAGCATGACCGAAGTCCCCGACGCCGACACCATGAAGGCGTTCAACCAGAACATCGTCGAAGAGTTCCGTGCCAACGGCGGCAAGGTCGGCGGCCCGTTCGAAGGCGCCACTCTGCTGCTGCTGACCTCCACCGGCGCCAAATCGGGCCAGCCACGGCTTGCGCCGCTGGCGTACCTGACCATTGATCAGAAGATGATCATCATCGGCTCCAAGGCCGGTGCGGACACCAACCCGGACTGGGTGCACAACCTTCGCGCCAATCCGCGGGCGCGCATCGAAGTGGGAACAGACGCCTACGACGTCGTGGCCCGCGAACTGCCCCGCGATGAGCGCGACGAGGTCTATTCGAAGATCGTCGCCGTCGCGGCGGGTTTCGGTGAATACCAGGCCAAGACGAGCCGGATCATCCCGCTGTTCGAACTACAGCGCGACTAGCGCCCAAACAGAAGCCAGGGTCGCGAAAGGCACCGGATCGCGACCCTGGCTTCTGTTTCGCAGGGTTACAGCCGCTCGATGATGGTGGCGTTGGCCATGCCACCGCCCTCACACATCGTCTGCAACCCGTAGCGGCCGCCGCGCTGCTCGAGCGCATTGACCAGAGTTGTCATGATCCGCACACCGCTGGCGCCCAGCGGGTGTCCGATCGCGATCGCCCCGCCGTTGACGTTGGTCTTGGCCAGATCCGCGCCGGTGTCGTGAGCCCACGCCATCACCACGGGTGCGAACGCCTCGTTGACCTCGAACAGGTCGATGTCGGCCAGCGTCAAACCGGCCCGCTGCAAGACCTTTTCGGTCGCAGGGATGACACCGGTCAGCATGTACAGCGGATCGGAACCGACGACAGTCGTGGTGTGGATGCGGGCCAGCGGACGCAAGCCCAGCCGTGCAGCCACCTCGCTGGTGGTGATCAGCACCGCCGCGCTGCCATCCGACAGCGGCGAGGAGTTCCCCGGCGTGATCTCCCACTTGATCTGCGGGAAGCGGGCTTCGTATGCCGGGTTGTAGAACGCCGGCTTCAGTCCCGCGAGCGTTTCCACCGTCGTACCGGGGCGGATGATCTCGTCGGTGGTCAGGCCGTTGATCGGGACCAGCTCGTGGTCGAATCGGCCCTCTTTGGTTGCGGCCGCGGCCTTCTCGTGGCTACCCGCGGAGAACTCGTCGAGCTGCTGCCGAGAGAATCCCCACTTAGCTGCGATCAGCTCAGCGCTGATGCCTTGCGGGACAAGGCCTTCGGGGTATCGCTGCGCCATCGCGCCGAACGGGTCGCTTCCGGGCAACACGCTCGAGCCCATCGGCACCCGCGACATCGACTCAACGCCCGCCGCGACGACGATGTCGTATGCGCCCGAGATCACGCCCTGCGCGGCGAAATGAATCGCCTGCTGGCTGCTGCCGCACTGCCGGTCGACGGTGGTGCCGGGAACACTTTCGGGAAAGCCGGCGCCGAGGAGTGCGTTGCGTGCGATGTTGACGGCCTGGTCGCCCACCTGGGTCACCGCGCCGGTGATGACGTCGTCGATCTGGACGGGATCGATCCCGGTCCGGCTGACCAGCTCGCGCAGGCTGTGCGCCAGCAGGTCGACGGGCAGGACGTCATGCAGCGCGCCGTTGGCCTTGCCCTTTCCGATCGGCGTGCGTACCGCTGAAACGATGACCGCGTCCCGGCCCGCATATCCGGCCATTTCTGCCTCCTGTAACTCAACGCTGAGTGATGTTGTCTATACCCAGCTATACCACCTGGGTATACTGACAACAACTCAGGAGGAGAGTGACTTCCATGACAGTGCTTCAGGGCAAGCTCGCCGATCGGGACGCCTGGTCGGCGGTGGGCCAGTGCCCGATCGAAAAGACCATGGCCCTGCTGGGGACGAAGTCGGCCATGCTGATCATGCGCGAGGCCTATTACGGCACCACCCGCTTCGACGACTTCTGGCGACGGGTCGGCGTGACCAAGGCCGCCGCGGCCGCGCGCCTGGGTGACCTCGTCGATGCCGGGCTACTCGAGCGGCGACCGTATCGCGAACCGGGCCAGCGAAGCCGCGACGAGTACGTGCTCACCGATGCGGGCCGCGATTTCATGCCGGTCGTATGGGCGATGTTCGAGTGGGGGCGACGATATCTGCCGTACGACGCTCCACTGCGCCTTGCGCACAAGGATTGCGGTGCGGAGGCCACGGTCGAGATCCGCTGCGCAGACGGGCATCGCGTGCCTCCTGAGGAGCTGGCCGTGCGGATCGGCAAGGGCTAGGCGGCCGCGGGGTTGGTGTAGGTGCGGGTGGGCGATATGAATACCGCGGCTCGTCGTTCCTCGGCCATCACACGGTCATAGGTGTCCCAATCGT
>DATFCF010000549.1:0-3801 GCA_035253445.1 Mycobacterium sp. | reverse complement strand
GCGGCGCTGGCGATGGCGATCGGCGTCGTGGCCGTCGGCCGGTCGTCGAAATTGGCCTCCGACACCAGCATTGGGCTGCTGCTCGTCGGGATGCTCGCGCTCGGGGTCGTTATCGTGTCGCGTTCGCAGAGCTTCGCGGTGGATCTCACCGGCTTTCTGTTCGGCGATGTGTTGGCCGTCCGCTATACCGACATCGCGGTGTTGGCCGGTGCGCTGATGCTGTCCGCGGGTGCGGTGCTGATCGGGCACCGCGCTTTCGTGGCGGCGACCTTCGATCCGCACAAGGCCGCGACGCTGGGAATGCGTCCACAGCTGGCGGGTCCGGCGATCACGGTGCTGATGGCCGTGGCTATCGTCGCGTCCTTCCATGTGGTCGGGACGCTGCTGGTTCTCGGTCTGCTCGTCGCTCCGCCGGCGGCCGCGCTGGTGTGGGCGCACTCCATTCCGCGCATCATGGCGCTGGCCGCGACTTTCGGGACGGCCTCTGTGTATGTGGGATTGCTGGTGTCCTGGCATGCAGGCACCGCAGGAGGCGCCACGATCGCCGGCGTCGCGGTGCTGATGTTCTTCTGTGTCACCGCACTCGCCAAGCTGCGCTCTGCGCGTAAGGCGGCGATTGCCGCCGTGTCTGCGTGCCTGCTGATCACCGCATGCGCAGGCGGCGACGACGTTGCCGTCGAGGGAGCGCGCGAGATCGATGATCCGCTGACCCGCCTGGTGCTTGCCGATCCGGTCAGCGGCGAGACGTCGGTGTACGAAGCGCTCGACGAAACCGAAACCCCTGTAGGCAAGTTCGGTTCGATCGAGTCGATCACCGGTGACGGCCGATTCGCCTACCTGCGTTCCGGGGATCGGCTCACGATCGTCGACGCCGGGGCATGGACCTTCGACCACGGCGACCACTATCACTACTTCGCGACCGAGCCGGCCGTCGCAGGCACCGTCGACATCGCGGGCGCCGGGGTCAACGCCAATAATTCGCTGGCCGTGATCCGCTCCGACGGCGGCGCGATCGAACTGCTCGACCGGGAACGGCTCGGCCGCCGCGAGACCGCCGCGCCGCCGAACTTCGCCGCGGTCGATGGCCCACTCGACGTGGCCGAGGCGGTGCCGTTCGGGGACCGGCTGCTGATCGTCACCCGCGCAGGCGCAGTGCGCGTCGTGAATGCGCAGGGTCAGGTCGATGAACTGGCTCTCCGGTGTCCATCTGTCGCCTGGGGCCTGCCGACCCGGCGCGCGGTCGTCTTCGGGTGCGACGGCGGAGCGCTGCGGGTCACCGGAGGTGATGGTGAGCCGGTCGTGACAGAGATTCCATTCCCGCCCAACGCTTTACGAGCCAAACCGGCACGCATGGATCACCGTGACCGCTCCGATGTGTTCGCCGGGGTGGGCGACGGCACGGTATGGGTGCTCGACGGCAGACAGCGCAGCTGGACGCCGATTCCGGCCCCAGATGCGATCGCGGCGAACACCGCAGGCGATGGTTCGGTGCTGGTGCTGACCCGTGACGGTTCACTGCGCGCCTTCGATGTCGCGTCAGGTTCGGAAACCGCCAGCGTCGGGTTGTTCACCGGTGGTGTGCCGACGGCCGGGCCCGCGCCGGTCGTCGAGATCGACGCAGACCGGGCGTACGTCAACGATGCGGCCGCCCGGCGCGTCTATGAGATCGACTATCGCAACGGCCTGCGAATCGCACGCACGTTGACGACCGAAGTGCGGCCGGGGCTGATGATCGAGTCGGGCAGATGACGCGTCGCGCGCCTGTGCTGTCGTTGGTGGTCGGCCTCGTTGCGTGTTTCCTTACCGCCTGCGGTGGCTCCGTCGACACCCGCGAGATCGTCGTCACCACAAACATTCTCGGTGACGTCGTGCGCAATATCGTCGGCGCCGCGGGCGAGGTGCGGGTACTGATGAGGCCCAACGCAGACCCGCATTCATTCGGCGTCTCGGCGCAGGACGCCGCAGGCATGGCCGACGCAGACCTGATCGTCTACAACGGCCTCGGGCTCGAGGAAGGCGTGGCACGGCACGTGGAATCCGCTGCGGCTGACGGCGTCGCGACGGTGGCCGTCGGCGAACACATCGACCCGATCGAGTACGCCGCCGGCGACAGCGCAGGGGCGCCGGATCCGCACTTCTGGATGGACCCGCGGCGGATGATCGTCGCCGTCGATGTCATCGCCGACGCGATCACGCGGGAAGTCGCCGGTATCGATACCGGTGCCATAGAGGTGAACGCGAGCCGCTACCGCCACGAACTCGACCAGCTCGACGGTTCGATGGCAACGCGCTTCGCGCAGATCCCCGGCGGCCGGCGAAATCTGGTCACCAATCACCATGTGTTGGGCTACCTCGCGCAGCGCTACGACTTCAATGTGGTCGGAGCCATCGTCCCGAGCGGTACCACGTTGGCCTCACCGAGTGCCTCAGATCTGCAGTCTCTGGTGCACGCCGTCGAAAGCACCGGTGTGCCGGCGATTTTCGTGGACTCGTCGCAGCCGGATCGGCTCGCCAGGGCGCTGGCAGAACAGGCCCGCATCACTGTGCGCATCGTAGGCCTCTACACCGAATCCCTGAGCCCGCCGGGCACGCCGGGAGCGACCTATCTCGACCTCATGACGGCGAACGCCGAATCCATCGTCACCGGCCTGCGATAAGCGCATGGCCACGAAAGGAGAGTTTGTGTTGCACCAGCTCGACCGTGT
This sequence comes from Mycobacterium sp., assembly GCA_035253445.1. Taxonomy (GTDB): domain Bacteria; phylum Actinomycetota; class Actinomycetes; order Mycobacteriales; family Mycobacteriaceae; genus Mycobacterium. The sequence continues at coordinate 1,096 of DATFCF010000549.1, read as the reverse complement.
CGGCCTGATATCCGCCGGGATTGCGGGAACTCTTTTGCTTGGTGCGTGCTCGGACCCCGGCGGCGGTGATCAAGCGCTCGTCAGCGAGCCATTGGTGGCCACCTACGAGGGCGGGCTCTACGTGATGGACGGCGAATCCCTCGAGGTCGAACACGACATACCGCTGGACGGATTTCTGCGGCTCAACCCGGCCGGCGATGACGGTCACGTGCTTGTCACGGTTGACAACGGCTTTCGGGTGCTCGATGCCGTGCACGGAGAGCTGACCGATGCGACGTTCGCCGCCGCCGATCCCGGGCACGTCGTGCCACACGGTGAACGCACCGTGCTGTTCGCCGACGGTTCTGGAGAGATCACCGCGTTCGACCCGCACGAGTTGGATCACGGTCTGCCGCAGGCCGAGAAATTCAAAGCGCCACAGCCTCATCACGGAGTCGCTGTGATTCTCAGCGATGGTGCACTGGTGCACAGTATCGGTGACCCGGACAACCGGACCGGCGCCGTCGCACTCGACGGTGATCGCGTGATCGGCCGCAGCGATGATTGTCCTGGCATCCACGGCGAGACGGTGGTCGCCGATGAAGCGATCGTGTTCGGTTGCGAGAACGGCGCATTGGTGTTTCAGGCGGGTGCCTTCACCAAGATCAGCAGCCCGACCCCCTACGGCCGCATCGGCACCACCAAAGGCCACGCCGACTCAGCGGTCGCACTCGGTGACATGAAGGTCGATCCGGACGCCGAGCTGGAAAGGCCGCAGCAGTTCGCGTTGATCGACACCGCGGCCAATCAACTCAAGGTGATCAACCTTCCGGCGTCGGTGAGCTACTCGTTCCGATCACTGGCCCGCGGACCACAGGCCGAAGCGCTGATCCTCGGCACCGACGGCAACTTGTACGTGATCGACCCTGTCACCGGGGATACCGTGAAAACCATTGCAGTGACGGAGAAATGGACTGAGCCCGACGACTGGCAACAGCCGCGCCCGACAGTTTTCACCAGGGAGGACGCGGTTTATGTCACCGACACCGCCACCAACACGATTTCGCGTGTCGATCTTTACTCCGGAACGGTGAGCGACTCGGTCTCACTCGAGCAC
>DATFCF010000548.1:0-6119 GCA_035253445.1 Mycobacterium sp. | reverse complement strand
TCCAGCTCGTGCAGCGCGGTGGTGATCAGCCTGCTACCGGTGCTACCGACGGGATGCCCCAGTGCAATTGCGCCACCGTTGACGTTGACCCGGTCCATATCGGCCTCGTGAACCCGGGCCCACGACAGCACCACCGACGCGAACGCCTCGTTGATCTCCACGAGGTCGATGTCGCCCATCTTCATGCCGGCCTTCTCCAGCACCTTCGCGGTGGACTGCACAGGCCCGTCGAGGTGGTAGTACGGTTCCGCTCCGACCAGCGCCTGGCTGATGATGCGCGCCCGCGGCCGCAAACCGAGCGCCCGTGCCTTGTCTTCATCCATCCACAGCACCGCCGCCGCGCCGTCGGAGATCTGCGACGAGGTGCCCGCGGTGTGGATGCCCCCCTCGATCACGGGTTTCAGCGATGCCAGGCCCTCCAGCGTCGTATCGCGCAAACCCTGGTCTCGGGTGACGACGTGGCGCTCAGACGTCGGCTGCTTCTGCTCGTCGAGCACCGGCGCCTCGATGCCGCTGATCTCACGGTCGAACCGGCCCTCGGCCCAGGCCTGCTTGGCCTTGCGCTGCGAGTCGAAGCCGAACTGGTCGATGTCCTCGCGAGTGATGCCGCGCCGCTTGGCGATCCGCTCGGCAGCGGTGAACTGATCAGGCAGGTCGATGTCCCACGACTCGGGCCGCAGGATCCCGCGGTCGGGCCCGGCGTTGGCGCCAAGGCCGACGCGGCTCATCGCCTCGATACCGCACGCGATGCCGATGTCGATGGCGCCCGCAGCGATCAGGCCCGCGATCAACCCGTTGGCCTGCTGACCGCTGCCGCATTGGCAGTCCACGGTCATCGCGCCGACGTGATCGGGCAGGCCGGCAACCAGCCAGCCCACCCGGGTGATGTTGTTGGACTGCTCGCCGTACTGCGTGACGCAGCCGCCGATGACCTGCTCGACATCGCCGGCATCGATGCCGGCCTTCTCGACGAGCGCCTTCTGGGTGGCGCCCAGCAGCTCGGTGGCGTGCAGGCCGGATAGCCATCCGTTCCGCTTGCCGATGGGGCTGCGAGTGGCTTCAACGATGACAGGGTTACCCATTGCGTCAGGCTAGAACACGTTTCATTACTCTGACAAGCAAGGATGGTGACCTGCCTTTTATCTGCGTAGAGGGCATGTTTTACTGGAACTAGAACACGTTGCAATTGAGGAGTTCACACCTATGCCGCCCCCCAATATCCCCGCTGATTTCGACTTCCTCGACCCCGACGTCAATCTCGCGGGCCTGCCCGTTGCCGAGCTCGCCGAACTGCGCAAGGCCGAGCCCATCCATTGGGTCGACGTTCCCGGCGGCACGGGTGGCTTCGGGGACAAGGGCTACTGGCTCGTCACCAAGCACGCGGACGTCAAGGAGGTGTCACGTCGCAGTGACGTCTTCTCCAGCTGGCAGAACGGGGCCATCCCGGTCTGGCCGAAGGAGATGACGTTCGAGAGCATCGAATTGCAGCGCAACGTCATGCTCAACATGGACGCTCCGCACCACACCCGGTTGCGCAAGATCATCTCCCGCGGCTTCACCCCCCGCGCCATCGGACGACTAGAAGACGAACTCGCGCAACGCGCCCAGAACATCGCCAAGACCGCGGCCACCGAGGGTAGCGGCGACTTCGTCGAGCAGGTGTCGTGCGAGCTGCCGCTGCAGGCCATCGCCGGCCTGCTCGGCGTGCCCCAGGACGACCGCGACAAGCTCTTCCGGTGGTCCAACGAGATGACCGGCGGCGAGGACCCCGAGTTCGCCGACGTCGACCCGGCACAGTCGTCGATGGAACTGATCATGTACGCGATGGCGATGGCGGACGAGCGGGGCAAGAACCCCACCGACGACATCGTCACGACATTGATCCAGGCCGACATCGACGGTGAGAAGCTCAGCGACGACGAGTTCGGCTTTTTCGTGATCATGCTCGCGGTGGCGGGCAACGAGACGACCCGCAATTCGATCACCCACGGCATGATCGCCTTGGCCGACCACCCGGATCAGTGGGAGCTCTACAAGAAAGAGCGCCCCTCGACCGCGGCCGACGAGATCGTCCGTTGGGCGACGCCGGTGTCGGCGTTCCAGCGCACCGCCAACGAGGACCTCGAGTTGGGCGGCGTGCAGATCAAGAAGGGGCAGCGGCTGGTCATGTCGTACCGCTCGGCCAACTTCGACGAAGACGTCTTCGAAGACCCGCATACCTTCAACATCCTGCGCGACCCGAACCCACACGTCGGATTCGGCGGCACCGGCGCGCACTACTGCATCGGTGCCAACCTGGCCCGGATGACGATCAACCTGATCTTCAATGCGGTCGCCGACCACATGCCCGATCTCAAGCCCATCGGTGAGCCCGAGCGGTTACGGTCGGGTTGGCTCAACGGCATCAAGCACTGGCAGGTCGACTACTCCGGCGCTGGCGCCCAGTAGTTCTGGCGCGCAATCGAATCAAGGAGGATTCGGGTGGACTTCAGTCCAGACGAAGGGCAGCAGGCTGTCGCCGATGTGGTGACATCGGTGCTCGGGCGGGACAACAGCTGGGATGCGCTGGTGGCCGGTGGCGTGACCGCGTTTGCGGTGCCCGAGCGCCTCGGCGGTGACGGCCTGGGTCTGCCCGAGGTCTCGACGGCGCTGACCGAGATCGGTCGGCACGGCACTGTCAGCCCCGCGCTTGCGACGCTCGGGCTGGGCACCGCGGTGCTGCTGGACCTGGCCTCCGATGAGCAGCAGGACCGTTACCTTGCCGGAGTTGCGAAGGGTTCGGTGCTGACCGCCGCCCTCAACGAGGCCGGTGCGCCACTGCCGGATCGGCCCGCGACGACGTTTGCGAATGGCACATTGAACGGCACCAAGGTCGCGGTTCCCTATGCCGAACAAGCGGATTGGATCGTCGTGACGGCCGATAGCGCCGTCGTGGTGGTATCGGCGAAGGCCGATGGTGTCCAGCTCGCCAAGAGCCCGACGTCCAATGGCGGTGACGAGTACTCGGTGACGTTCTCCGATGCCGAGGTGGACGGCGTGCTGGACGGCGCAGAGGCCCACCGGGTCAACCAGCTGGCCCTTGCCGTGATCGGAGCGTACGCATCCGGGCTCGTTGCCGGTGCACTGCGGCTGACCGCGGACTATGTCGCGAACAGGCACCAGTTCGGCAAGCCGCTTTCGACTTTTCAGACGGTCGCCGCACAGCTCGCGGAGGTGTACATCGCTTCGCGCACACTGACGTTGGTTGCGACGTCGGTGGTGTGGCGACTTGCCGAGGGCCGTGACGCCGACGACGACCTCGACGTGCTCGGCTACTGGCTGGCGTCGCAGGCGCCGCCGGTCATGCAGATCTGCCACCACCTGCACGGAGGCATGGGCATGGATATCGACTACCCGATGGACCGCTACTACTCCACCATCAAGGACCTGACCCGGCTGGTGGGCGGGCCATCGCATCGTCTCGATCTGGTGGGAGCGCAATGTTCATCGACCTGACCCCCGAACAGCGCCAACTGCAAGCCGAACTGCGGCAGTACTTTTCCGGCCTCATCTCGTCGGAGGAGCGCACGGAGATGGAGGCCGACCGGCACGGCAAGGCCTACCGCGCGGTCATCAAACGGATGGGTTCCGATGGCAAGCTCGGTGTCGGTTGGCCCAAGGAGTTCGGCGGCCTGGGTTTCGGCCCGATCGAACAGCAGATCTTCGTCAACGAAGCGCAGCGGGCCGACGTGCCTCTGCCGGCGGTGACGCTGCAGACCGTGGGGCCAACCCTGCAGATGTACGGCAGCGAAGCGCAGAAGAAGAAGTTCCTGCCCGCGATTCTCGCCGGCGACGTGCATTTCGCGATCGGCTACACCGAACCGGAGGCCGGCACCGACCTCGCGTCGTTGCGCACCACCGCGGTTCGCCACGGCGACGAGTACATCGTCAACGGCCAGAAGGTTTTCACCACCGGGGGTCATGACGCCGACTACATCTGGCTGGCGTGCCGAACTGACCCGGAAGCCGTGAAACACAAGGGCATTTCGATCCTCATCGTCGACACGAAGGATCCCGGCTACTCATGGACGCCGATGATCCTGTCCGACGGTGCTCACCACACCAATGCCACGTACTACAGCGATGTCCGGGTTCCCGCCGACATGCTCGTCGGCGAGGAGAACGGCGGCTGGCGGCTGATCACCACTCAGCTGAACAACGAACGCGTGATGCTGGGCCCCGCGGGTCGGTTCGCCAGCATCTACGACCGTATACACGCGTGGGCGTCCAAGCCGGGCGGCAACGGTGTGACGCCGCTCGACCATCAGGACGTGCGCCGCTCGCTCGGTGAGATCCATGCGATCTGGCGAATCAACGAACTGCTCAACTGGCAGGTGGCGGCGTCCGGCGAGGACATCAACGTGGCCGATGCCGCGGCGACGAAAGTCTTTGGCACCGAGCGTGTTCAGTACGTCGGCAGGCTCGCCGAGGAGATCGTCGGCAAGTACGGCGATCCTTCTGAGGAGGAGACGGCCGGACTCCTTAAATGGCTGGACAGCCAGACCAAGCGGAATCTGGTGATCACGTTCGGTGGCGGAGTGAACGAGGTGATGCGCGAGATGATTGCGGCCTCGGGTCTGAAGGTGCCGAGGGTACCCCGGTGAGTATCGAGGACATCCAGAAGGCGGCCGAGCGGGTCAAGGCCGAGGGCAAGAGCAAGCCGCGGGTTGGACGTCATCCGGTCAACCAGCCGATGGTCGACCACTGGCTCGATGCGATGGGCGACAAGAACCGCATCTACGTCGACGACGAAGCCGCCAAGGCGGCAGGACATCCGGGAATCGTCGCCCCGCCGGCGATGATCCAGGTATGGACGATGATGGGTCTCGGTGGTGTTCGTGCGCCCGACGATCCACTCACCAAAATCCTCGACTTGTTCGACGACGCAGGCTATATCGGTGTCGTCGCGACCAACTGTGAGCAGACCTACCACCGGTATCTGCGGCCGGGTGAAGAGGTCAGCGTCTCGGCCGAGCTCACCGATGTCATCGGCCCCAAGCGGACCGCGCTGGGCGAAGGCTTCTTCATCACGCAAAAGATCACCTGGCAAGTCGGCGACGAGGATGTCGCCGAGATGATGTGGCGCATCATGAAGTTCAAGCCGGCCGATCAAGAAGGTGCGCAGAAACCAGCGGCGGTGCCCGAGGATCTGGACGCCGACTCGATGATGCGGCCCTCGTCATCGCGGGACACCAAGTTCTTCTGGGATGGGGTGAACGCGCACGAACTGCGCATCCAGAAGCGGCCGGACGGCAGCCTGCAGCATCCGCCGGTGCCTGCGTTGTGGGCCGACAACGAGGCCTCGGTCGACTACGTGGTGGCCAGCGGCAAGGGCAGCGTGTTCAGCTTCGTCGTGCACCATGCGCCGAAGGTGCCGGGTCGCACGTTGCCGTTTGTCATCGCACTTGTCGAACTGGAGGAAGGTGTGCGGATGCTCGGCGAGCTTCGCAACGTCGAGCCAGCCACCGTGGAGATCGGAATGCCTGTTCGCGCAATATATATCGACTTTCTCGAGGGTGACTCGGGTCCAGCGTGGACGCTGTATGCGTGGGAGCCGGACGCGTGAGCGCGCCTGCCATCGAGATCGGGACCAAGCTCCCCGAACTGTCGTTGTACGGCGACCCGACGTTCATCGTGTCGACGGCGATCGCTACGCGCGACTATCAGGACGTCCACCATGACCGCGACAAGGCTCATGCCAAGGGCAGCAAGGACATCTTCGTCAACATCCTGACCGACACCGGCCTGGTGCAGCGCTACATCACGGACTGGGCGGGACCGAACGCGGTCATCAAGACGATCGGCCTGCGCCTCGGCGTGCCGTGGTACGCCTACGACACGGTGACGTTCAAGGGTGAGGTGACCGCCGTCGAGGACGGCGTGATCACGCTGAAAATCGTTGGCAGCAACAGCCTTGGCGATCACGTCATTGCGACCGCGACTTTGACAGTTGGAGGTGCCTGATGCCGGGCCAACTGTCCGGAAAGGCCGCCATCGTCGGCATCGGCGCCACCGACTTCTCCAAGAACTCCGGGCGTAGCGAGCTTCGGCTTGCCGCCGAGGCGGTGCTGGATGCGCTG
>DATFCF010000547.1:0-3369 GCA_035253445.1 Mycobacterium sp. | reverse complement strand
AACCGTACGTCGAAGCCCTTGATTGCGGCGAGGCCGAGTTGATCGGCGACGAAAGACGCCAGTAGCCCGGCGGTCCACATACCCATCGCGAACACCGATGGGAGTCCCAGACTTTTGGCGTACTCGTCATCGTGGTGCAGTGGATTGAAGTCGCCCCCAGCACCGGCGTAGCGGACGAAGTCGGTCCGCGTGACTGGTCCGATGATGCGCTGCAGGGGCACGCCGTTGGTCGAGGTCACGCTCAGCCGATCTCCACCGGGAAGACCGGATGGTCCGCCTTCAACTGGGGGACAAGCGTTTCGCCGACCTCCTTGAGCAATTCCTCTGAGTCCCAGCGGTGTTCGACGCTGATGGTGGCCACCTCTTGCCAGGGGGCGAGCCTGCTCACAGTGCCGCCGTACACAACGAACACCTGGCCGGAGATATCGGCGGCCTCCTCACGGGCGAGCAGGACCACCATGGGTGCGACATTCGCCGGATCCCATGCGTCGAATCCACCGTCCTGCGAGCCGACTTCACCGAACGCGCCGACGGTCATCGGGGTGCGACCCCGCGGCGAGATGATGTTGACCGTGACTCCGACGCGGGCCAACTCCTGTGCGACGGTGAAGCACATCCCGGTGATGCCCGCCTTGGCGGCCGCGTAATTCACCTGGCCGACGTGGCCGAACAGTCCAGCCTCCGACGTCGTGTAAACGACCCGGGCGTTCACCGGTCCAGTCTCCTTGGCCTGCTCGCGCCAGCGCTCGGCAGCAAACCGCGTGGGGAAGTAGTGCCCATTCAGATGCACGCGAAGGACGGCGTCCCACTCCTCTTCGGAAAGCTTGTGCAACATGCGATCCCGCACGATGCCCGCATTGCAGACCAAAATGTCGAGTCGGCCGGTAATGGCGAAAGCCTGATCGATCAGGCTCTTGGCGCCTGCCCAGGTGCTGACGTCATCGAAGTTGGCCTCGGCGCGGCCGCCAGCGGCCTGGATCTCACGAACCACCGCGTCGGCAGGGCGTTCGCCGGACTCATCCTGCGCCTTGCCGAGGTCGTTGACGACGACGATGGCTCCCGCTTCAGCCAGCGCTCGCGCCTCCTCACGACCGAGGCCCTGGCCGGCGCCGGTGACTACGGCGACCTTGTCCTGCAGGAAAGCCATCCGTGCTCCTGTCCTTTGCGATCAGAGGAGTGGGCCCGGCAGCAATGCAACGCGCCCCTAATATGGCAGACGATATATTGCGGGCCGCGGCTTTGTCCAGCGCGCGGCGCGGGGGCGGTCAGTCGGTCAGGAACTCGCCGTGGATCAGCGACCGCACGGCGGTGACGACGTCCTCGTACTGACGCCGGTTGAGGGTCATCGCCGATCGCCCGAGTCCGTAGATGACGGTCATCAGCGCTTGGGTGGCCGCCACCGGATCTACCGCCAGGCCATCCGACGTTCGGCACATCTCCTCGACGAACGCTGCCAAACCACCGACCCGGTCCGATCCAGGTTCCAGCTCGGGATGTTGGCGCACCTCCACGGGTGCGGCGAAGACCAGGCGTGAGACGGCTGGGTCGTGCCGGTTGATCTCGATCGTGGCGTCCATGATGGCGTCGACCCGGTCGAGGAAGGCGGTTCGGCCGGCAATGGCTTCGCCGAAGGCCTGCAGGATCTCCTCGACGACCTCATGAAGGACCGCGAGGTATAGGCCGGCCTTGGAGCCGAAGTGGTGGTGCAGGGTCGGCGAGGTAGTACCGGCGCGGGCGAGGATGTCTCGGGTCGTCGCCGCGGAGTATCCGCGTTCGGCAAACACCTCTCGCGCGGCGCGCAGTACCGAGCCGCGACCGTCGAGGGTGCCTGCCGGTGCCCGGCCGGGTCCTCGCTTACCCATCGACATCCACCGCCTCCACGCGCAAGAACTGCCAGAACCCTAGAGCATCATGCGGCCGTGGTGGCAGGCAGAGTTCATCAAGCGCAGGGCTGTGCAGCGGACTGCCCCCCCGACCAGAGGCAGCCCGCCGCACACGACTCCATCCGCGGTGCGGCGATCGGCTTCAGGAACCGGTCGACTCATCCTCCGGATCGAGGGTGAACTCCCACTTGCACGCGATCTCGTCCTTGCTCTGCCGTGGCGGCAGCTTCAAGCACTTCGTCTTGATGTTGGGATTGACCTCGCGCGCCTGGTTCGGGAAATAGATGACATCCATGTCGCAGCACGCCTTCTGGCGCTCCGGCATGCCGAGTTTCTCGCAGGACTCCAGTACCGAGCACTTCGTGACCGTCATGGTGCCCTTGTTCGGCGACTCGAGTTCCAGATCGATCTCCATGATTCCGGCCGTGGCAGGGTTGATCTGCTGGAATTTGAAGAACGTCTCGAGGTCGTTGCCCACGAGGTTCATTCCGTCGGTGATCCACCGCTTTTCCCGGGAGACCATGTCCTCCCAGACGCCGTTGTTGATCTCGAAAGTGACCTCTTCACCGAGCTTCTCGCGGACGCGGGAGGCCCAGTGGCCGTCAATGCCGATCAGCAGTCGGCAGGTCGACCGCCACAGCTTGAGCAGCGCTTCCTTGGAAAGGTCCTCGGCCTTGAAGTCGGGGTTGAATGGGCCGCTGAAGTCATCGAGTTCGTCCATTGCGTCCACCTCCTAATATTGATGGATATTGTTGGGCTGTACGGGTATTCGAGGCGACTCCATTCGACGCCCCGAGTGCACTGGTACGCGACCCGCTCACGGCACCAGCACGATCTTTCCCATCACCTCTCGGCGAGCGATTCGCCGCAAGGCCTGTGCACCCTCGGACAGCTTCATGGCGGCTGTGAGGCTGGGGGTGATGTCGTCCTTCTGTAACCAGTTCACCAACTGGTCCATCGTGCGATCGTGGTCCGCGGGTCGCGCCCGCAGATAATTGAGCCAGTTCACGCCGACAAGCGAGTAACCGACGACAAGCGACAAATTGGTCGGGAAGGGGGCGATCTTGCCGGAGGCAAAGCCGACGACCAGGAGTCGACCTCCCATCGCCATGGCGCGGGCGCACGCGTTGAACACGTCGCCGCCGACCGTCTCGAAGACGACATCGGCCCCTCGGCCGCCGGTGAGCTCTCTGATCGCGCCCTTCAGGTCGGTCCGCGTGTAGTCGATGACCTCGTCTGCGCCGAGCCCGGTACAGAACTCGGCGCGATCGCTCGACGAGCACACGGCGATGACGCGCGCGCCGAGTGCCTTCCCGATCTGAATTGCAGCACTGCCGGTGCCTCCGGCGGCGCCGGTAACCACCAGCGTCTCGCCGGCTTGAAGGTGCGCCCGCTGACACAGTGCATGCTGCGCAGTGCCCAGCGACGACATAGTGCAACCCGCGGCTTCGAAGCCGAGACTGTCGGGCAGTACCGTAGGGAGCCA
>DATFCF010000546.1:0-10177 GCA_035253445.1 Mycobacterium sp. | reverse complement strand
GCCGGCGGTGCTCGACGGGTATGGACCGATTCCGGCGTCGCTGGCGCAGCGGCTGGTGCAGGATGCGGTGGTCGATGAGCGGTCCACAGCGACGTTGCGGCGGCTGTACCGTCACCCGAACAGTGGGGCGTTGGTGGCGATGGAGTCGCGGTCGCGGTTGTTTCCCAAGGGGTTGGCGGGCTTCATCGGGATACGGGATCGAACGTGTCGCACCCCGTACTGTGATGCGCCGATTCGGCATCGCGATCACGCCACCCCGCGTAACCGGGGTGGGCCGACCAGCGCCACCAATGGCCTGGGCATGTGTGAGCGGTGCAATTACGACAAGGAATCACCGGGCTGGCGGGTGACTGCCGGTGAGGAAACCGGCGTGCACACAGCGGAATTCGTCACACCCACGGGTGCGCGGTATCGATCCACGGCGCCGCGACTACCCGGAACGCCCTTGATCACGGTCAGCGAAGTCGAAGTCAGAATCGGCATCGCCATGACGGATTTGCACGCTGCGTAGCGCCCATGAGATCACGGTCAGCGCAAGTAACGCTGTCGGCGCGAGGATCTCGCCAATGCCGTCGCCGACGATGAGGTGTGAGGCGACGGCCGAGGCGTAATTGATGACGGCGCCGGCGTAGACCCATTCCTTCAAGCGTGGAAAGCGGGGTAGTAGCAGTACGACGGCGCCGGGAATCTTCCAGAAGCCCATGATCGTCAGCAGGTAGGCCGGGTAGCCGAGGTGCTCGACGACGTCGCGGACATAGTCGATGCGCGCCAGATCCCACACGCCGCCGAGGGCCAGTTCGCTCGCGACCGCCAGCGTGGCGACCCAGTAGATGACCACGCTTCTGCGGCCGAAAGTCCTTGCATGCGGTGCAAAGTCGCGCCGGGCGGGCGGGCGCAGCGCCCATGACGCTGCGGTGAGGCCAAGGAAGATCAACGGGCCGATCAACTTTTCGGCGCCGTCGCCAACCCAGATGTGTGACGCCGCCGCGCCGGTGTAGTTGAACACCAAACCGGCGTATGCCCACTCCTTGAGCCGGGGGAGTCGTGGCGCTAGCAGCACGAAACCGGCCGACACGTACCAGACACCGAGGATCGACATGAAGTACGCGGGATATCCCAAATAGATGGCGGTGTCGAGGAACGGTGACAGCTGCAACGCACCCATCGCCCCGCCGCCAAGGCATTCGGTAACGAGGATGACAGTGGCGGTCCAGTACGCGGTAGTTCTCAGCCGGGTTGGGGCGATCGCAGTCATGTCAATATGACGAAACGGATCGGCAGAATATGACCGCTACGGCTGCGGTTGGTGCTCAACCCCAGGAGTACATGGGCTCCAGCGCGGGAACCAGGCGTGCACGTTGCGCCGGTATGCCTCATATTCGTCGCCGTATTCGCGCACCAATGTGGGTTCCTCGTACCAGCGGACGAACGACGCGGTGACGATCCACCACCCCGCCGCGTACACCAGCAGCCAGATGCTGCTGAACAACACCGCCTGACCGACAATGGCCACCAGCAGCCCGAGATACATCGGATTGCGGACATAGCGATTGAACCCGGTGACCACCAGTCGCTGCGTCGGCGCAATCGGCATGGGCGTGCCGCCCGCCTTGACGAACTGGACGAACGCATGCGCCGGTGGGATGAGGCCCACCGTGATCAGCACGACGCCGATGATGGTCTGCCACACCGGTGCGGATTCCGCTATCTCCCAACGGGTCATCAGCCACGGAATGAGGCCGACCACCGTACCCGGAGCCACCACGAAGAATGCCGCGGAAGCAATCGCGGCCCGTGACTTCTGCATGATCTATCTCCCTTCGCTGCCCGGACCCTTCGACGTGCCGGCGGCACGCAGGAATGCGGCGGTGAACTCGGCGCAGGCACTGTCCAGGTTGATCTCCGCGGCTGATGCCGGTCGCATCAGAACATGCGCGAGCATCGGGCCCAGAAGCTGTTGCAGCAGTAGGGATATCGGTATGTCGCGGATTCGGCCGGCGTCCACGTGGGTCCTCAGCCAGCCGCCGACGGACGCCCGCGCACGAGGGAAGTAGCGGGCGAAGATCCGCGCGCCGATGCCGTGCGGGTTTCCCAGCACGTCAGACAGCATCGCGGTGGCTACGCGAGGTTCCCGGGTAAGCGCTGCAGAGATCGTGCGATAGAGCTCCGCCACGGTCTCCTCCAGGCTCGCTGAGGGGTCGGCGCTGATGCGCAGCACGTCGTGGAACGGGCTGTAGTGCTCGTAGATGGCGGCGAACAATTCGTCGCGAGTGCCGAAGATGGCATAGAGACTGTGCACCGAACAATCGGCGGCCTCGGCGACGGAATCCAAGGTCACGTTCGCCAGGCCCCGTTCGCTGACGAGCCAGGCCCCCGCCTCGATCGCGCGGACCCTGACGGGCCGGCCGCCGGGGTCGATCCCGGCGGCCCGCACCGCCTCGTCCAACGCCTGCCGCGAGCCGTTGAGGCGTCGCACCAATGTGCTGCGTGATACGCCGGCCGCCTGCGCGATGGTCTTCAGTGGCACGTCGGCGACGTCCTTGCCGGACTGCTCGGCGGCTCGAACCGCCGCTGCGACCAGATCGGCTAATTCACCAGCCGATGACATGCAATCCAAGCTAGCACGTATTGGAGTGTCAAACTAGAGTCGCCGTTATCCCGCCCACGACGACACATCGGCAAGCTGGGTGAGCCGCACGCTGTTGCCGGACGGGTCCCGGAATCCGCAATCGATGCCGTAAGGCATCTGATGCGGTTCCTCGGTGAATTCGACGCCGCGAGCCGTCATCTCTTCGTAGCTGGCCTGGCAGTCCTCGGTGGTGAGAAAGACCGTGCCTGCGAAACCCTTCGCGGTGAGGTCAAGCACCTGCTTCTGGGTGGCGTCGTCCATCACCGGAGGACCAGGCACCGCCATCAGGACGATCGACACATCGTCCTGGCCGCGCGGACCGACGGTCAGCCACCGAAAGGTGCTGCCGAGGTCGGGCAGCGAAACATCTTGGCGCACTTCCATACCGACCTTTTCCGTCCAGTATTTGAGTGCCACTTCTTGGTCGTGTACCCACAGGTGGGCGCTTGCGATTTTGATCATGGGCACGACGCTACGGCCGGTCGCCGCGGCCCGTCTTCTCCCCGTGTGCTGTCTTGCGCACCCGGCTGTCGGCAGGGGGCCGCGTGTCCCGCCGAAGGATGCAGCTCGGTACCCGGGCATGCATCGACGCCGGTGGCAGGCTGGCTCGATACGCGGCAGGCGGGAGTCCGTACACCCTGGCGAAGCTCGTCGTGAACGACCCGACACTCTGCAGGCCGACCATCACGCAGATGTCGGCGACCGAACGGTCGGTGTAACGCAACAGCGCCGCGGCGCGCTCGAGCCGGCGGGTCTGCAGATACGAGCGCGGCGACTCGCCGAACGTCCGGGTGAACATCCGGCTGAAGTGGGCCCGCGACAGCCCGGCCGCGGCGGCCAGATCGTCGACCGTGATCGGCTCGGCGTAGCGGGCGTCGACCAGATCCTTGGCCCGCAGCAGATAACGGGCTGGGGGAACCTGCGGCATGGCTCAAGTATTGTTTACAAAGCGGATGAGTTGGCTGGGCGGCCGCGGATCGTCGAAAGGTGATTCGAGGAAAGTCCGGACTTCACAGAGCAGGGTGATTGCTAACGGCAATCCGAGGTGACTCGCGGGAAAGTGCCACAGAAAGTAGACCGCCACCACCGTGGTTTCGGGCATGGGGGTGGTAAGGGTGAAACGGTGCGGTAAGAGCGCACCAGCATTCCGGGTGACCGGAGTGGCTAGGCAAACCCCACCCGAAGCAAGGCCAAGAAGACCGCACCTGGTGCGGTCGCGCAGGCGTCCGAGGGTTGCTCGCCCGAGCCTGCGGGTAGGCCGCTCGAGGCACCCGGCAACGGTGTGTCCAGATGGATGGTCGCCGCCTCACCGCCGTGATATTCGCGGCGGTGAGGGACAGAATCCGGCTTACAGGCCAACTCATCCGCCCTCGGCCTAGCGCGCCTTGCGGACCGCCTTGTCCAGTTGCTTGAGCGCGTCGCCGACCTGCTCGCGTGAGCGCTCTGCCACGTCGTCCTCCCGTGCATACAGCAGGCCATACGTGAAGGTGTCCTCGCCTGCGGCGTACGCGGCCTCGGCCTGCTGACTCAGATGAGTGCGGCTGACCACGCTGTCTTGATGATCACCCAACAACGTCTGGATTGTCTTCGCGCGATCGGAAACCTTGCTCGCGCCCGTGGCCGCTGCTGTGTAACGAAGTCGCTTGGCGCCCTTGCGAATTCGATGCAGAGCCTCGTCGCGATCGTGCTCGGGTGCCTCGTTCGCGCGTTTGGCCGCCTTGCGGATCCGCTTGTAAGCCGAGTCGAGGGTCACCACCGCCGGCTCTTCACCCGGCGGGGTCGGCGGCGGTTCGGCAGCCACCAGACCCTCGAGCGCATCGAGCAACCGGAAGTAGCGCTGAGTGCGCATCGCGACAAGCGATCGGCGTAGCCCAGACGCATAGCGCCGCTTCGCGCCTTCGACCAGCCGCTCCCGAACCGGCCCGCGCACCAGCTCATCGGGCAGTTCGTCCAGCGACTGTTCATAGCGCTCGGCGAGCACCTCGGCGTCCCGTGCCACCCCGAGCACACTGGCCAGCTGCCGCAACTCGTCGAGGATCCACGCGTCGTCGGACAGGCCGAACGCCCCTTCCGAGGACTGCAACAGGCTGCGGATCTTTCGCGTGGTGACCCGCATCTGGTGCACCGAGTCGTAAACGTCGGCCCGTACCGCGCGGTCCCACACCAGCAGTTGCTCGACCTGCTCGGCCACCGCCCCGTGCATCGGATCGGCCGGGCGCGACGGCGCTTCGGGCTCGGGCGCACCCGCCGCGGCGAGGACCCGCGCAAGCTTTGAGCCATGACCCGCCGGCGCCGCTCCGGCATCCAACAGCCGGTTCGTCAACCGCTCCAACAAATCGCGGTCACCGCCGCCGGCCAGCTCCAGCTCCCACTCGCGCCATTGCTGCTCAGGCCCGTCGGGATCGGCCTGAGCCGTCACCTGGTCGTCGCAGAACTCAGCGAGCGCAATGCCGTCGAGCCCATACAGCGTGTCCACCGTGCGCTTGGTGGCGATCCGCGCGACCGGGCGCAGGGGACGGTCCCGAACGATGGCCAGCACGACGTCGAGCAATGCTTCCGGCACGGTGTCGGCCGCCTCGCCGTTGTCGAGCGGTGCGTGCACCTCCGTCCGCTCATCCGGTCCGGACGGCAATTTGAGGTGCCATCCGGCATCGGAGCCGCCGGTGCGCCTGCGCAAGGTGACGTGATGGGCGGCCAGGTCATGGCCCGGCGTGTCGAAGTAGACCGCGTCGAGTTGCTGCGACGGCGACCGCTCTACTCGCGCCACCGTCGCCAGCCCCTCGAACGACGGGGACACGGTGGAATCGACCACCTCGAACTTGCGCTCGACCTCCTTGTACCTGGAGGTACCGGGCGTACTCGGAGCCATTTTCACCTTCAATTGCAAGCCGCGGCTTCGTTTGTTGGACGACTCAGCGTGCCATATCGAGGTGAACCGTCAGCTCGCGCGCTGGAACTCGCCTGCCCGATCCCACGCCTGCCGCTCGGCGGCGAACGCCACCGCCTGCTGCTTGCGGAACTCGCCGATCCTCTCCGAGTTCGCCCTCAGATAGCCCTGGTAATCGGCGAGGGAGAACAGCCCGGAGTCAATGGCCACCATGCCGCGGCCCGCCGCCATCTCGGCACGCAGGTCGACCAGCTCCTCGGCGCTCACCGGATAGAAGCTGATCCGGTCGAAATACCTCAGCAGCCAAGGTGTTCCCGGCTCGAATGAGCGGGCGTCGCCCGGATGACAGTGATTCCACACCTGTGTTGTCCGTCCGACGAACTGATAACCGCCCGGCCCCTCCATGCCGTAGATACACAGATACGCACCTCCGATGCCGACCGCGTTCTCCGGCGTCCAGGTCCGCGCCGGGTTGTACTTCGTCGTCACCAGACGATGGCGCGGATCCAGGGGAGTGGCCACCGGCGCGCCCAGGTACACATCACCGAGCCCGAGCACCAGATACTGCGCGTCGAACACGATGTCGTGCACCTGCGCGACGTCGTCGAGGCCATTGACACGGCGAATGAACTCGATGTTGTCCGGACACCACGGCGCGTCGGCGCGAACACCGTGCATATAGCGCTGGATCGCCTCATGCGTGGCGGGGTCGTCCCACGACAACGGCAGCCGCACAGTGCGGCTGGGCACCACGAGCTGATCCGACGGCGACAGCTCCTCGTCCAGACGCGCCAGCAGGTCGGTGATCTCGGCCATCGAGAGCACCGCGGGGTCGAACTGCACCTGTAGCGAGCGCACACCGGGTGTCAGCTCCGTGATGCCGGGGATGTCCCTGGCCCGCAAATCCTCGTGGAGCACATGCACTCTGGCCCGCATTCCCAGGTCCAGTACCATCGGCCCGTACTCGACGAGCACACCGCCGTCGCCGTCGCGGCGCAGCGTCACGTCGGTGCCGTCGGGCGCAGCGAAGCGGCTCAGCACGCCGTCATCGCCGTCGCTGGACGTGGAGATCACCAGCGGGAACGACGCTCGCCGGTCGATGTCGATGGTGCGCAGCGACGGCGCCCTGTCGGCGCGCACCGGCACAAACCGCACCGCGTCTCCCGGCGCCATCTGGCCCAGCTTCCACCGGTCGCCACCGACGACGGTGACGGGACAGACGAACCCGCCCAGGCTCGGCCCGTCGGGGCCGAGCAGGATCGGGGTGTCGCCGGTGAAGTCCAAAGTGCCTACGCAGTAAGCGTTGTCGTGAATGTTCGACGGGTGCAGGCCCGCCTCGCCACCGTCGCTGCGCGCCCACTGCGGCTTCGGTCCGACGAGCCGAACCCCGGTGCGGTCGGAGTTGAAGTGCACGGTGTAGTCGGTGCTGACCACGGTGTCGATGTCGGCGCGGGTGAAGAACTCCGGTGCGGCGTGCGGACCCTCGGTGACCGCAACCTCCCAGCGGTGCCCGATGCTGGGCTGCTCGTCGATCGCCGCACGCGCCGGCCTGCCGTTCAGCGGGTCCGGATCGATCCCTGCGGTCAGCACGTCGCCGGCACGCAACGGCCGTCCCTGGTGACCCCCGAACGCGCCGAGGGTGAATGTGGCTGTGCTGCCCAGGTATTCGGCCTCGCACAGCCCTCCGGCCACCAGCACGTAGCACCGCATGCCCGGGCCGGTCAGCGTCCCGACGTCGAGCACGCCGCCGGCGGGTACGGTGATCGACTGCCATTGTGCGACCGGGATGCCGTCCAGCGTCACCACCACGGGCGCTCCCGTCGCGCAGACCCGCCCGCCATCTGGAAATCGAAGGGCCGGACCGACTCTCGTGCACTCCAGCCCGGCGGTGCCCTCCGGGTTGTCAAGCACGCGGTTGCCGATGCGGAACGACAGATCATCCATCGGCCCGGACGGCGGTACCCCGACATGCCAGTACCCGATGCGACCGGGCCAGTCCTGCACGGTGGTCAGCATGCCGGGGCGCACCACCTCGATGGTGGTCATCGAGTCGAGATCACCATTCGCACTTCAGTCGGGTTGAACCCGTTGCACGGGTTGTTGATCTGCGGGCAGTTGGACACCAGCACCATGGTGTCGACGTCGGCACGCAACGTGACTGACTTGCCGGGCCCGGACAACCCGTCGACGATGCCCAGCGTTCCATCGGCCTCCACTGGCACATTCATGTAGAAGTTCACATTGGGCACGATGTCGCGCTTGCCCAGGCCCCACTTCGCGCCCTCGGCCAAAAAGTTCTCCGCACAAGCGTGTTGGTGCACGGTGTGGTGGCCGTACCGAAGCGTGTTGGACTCCTTGGAACAGGCGCCGGCGATGGTGTCGTGGTTACCGACGTCGTCGGCGACGATTGTCATCAGTGCGGTGCCGTCGGCGGCGCGCAACACCGAGCCCGTGGTGAGGAAGATGTTGCGCGCAGCGGAGATCGTGGCCTGCGCGCTGTAGCGCAGCCTATGATCCACCTGGCTCCCCGAGACGCCATAGAACAACGTGTCGACGGCCTGGTTGCCGTGCAGGTCGATGATCTGCAGCGTCTGGCCGGCCCGCACGATCGCCGACCACGGCGCGCACGCCGGCACCACCTCGTCGACGACCGTGGTCATCTCGACGGTTGTCATTTGGATGCCTCACTGGATTGCGCTGCGGCCCAGGTGCTTTCGGTATTGAACAGAGCGCGCAAGTATTCGGGAGCGTCATTTGCGGGTGTGGTGAGATCCTCGCCGGCGCGCCAGGCCAGCACGTCGAGGTCGGTCAGCGCGGGGTCGGGATCCAGCGGGTGTGCGGTGTTGACGAGTGCCACCACCACCGGCAGGTGGATGAACAGGTCAACCACCGCGCCGGGCCCGACCGAACCGGTGAAGTTCAATGAGCCATCACCGCCAACGCGAACTCCCTTGAACAACGACACCGACGGTCCGACGTCGCGGACGTCGAGGCCGTGCTTGGCGGCCGCGAGCGCCATCTTGGTGCGTCCGGAGTCGGTCATGCCGCACAGCGTGTCGTGGTGCCCACAGCTGTCGGCCACCACCGTCGCCAGCACCCGGCCCTGATCCGACAGCAGGGGGTGGCCCGCACCGAGGTAGGCCTGCCACGGCACCTTCACGGTGTCGGCCACGTTGAGCCGCTCCCACGGCGCGTCCGCGCGGAACAGCAGGACATGCGCGCACGCGCCACCGTCGGGATCGGACAACCGAAGCCGCGTTCCCCGTCCGAGCACCTTGGTGGCGTACGAGCCGGCGGGGACCGCCTCGGCCCACAGCAGCCGCGACGGCTCGACGTCGGTTGGCGTGTTGGGGATTCGCATCGTGGCGCTGTGTACCTGGGACCGTGCGTGCTCTCTTGCCCCGGTGGTCGACTCGGTGCTCACCTACGGCTCCTGTCCGATTAACTGTCACTTGAAAGTTTTGTAGTCGGGCATTCCCCGTGGGTATCGGGGTTGTTACGAGTGCGTTGACTCTATTTCTATCAGATGACAGGTATTAGTTCGGTGCAAGAATGAGCCATGCGCAGCGACGGCCGTGGACGCCCGAGGCTGGAGCAATCGCGGCGGCCGGGCAAGACCGCGCGTGAGGAGATCCTCGATGCAGCGGCCGAGCTGTTCACGAATCTCGGCTACGCCAGCACGTCGACGCGGCGGATCGCGGACGCGGTCGGGGTGCGTCAGGCGTCGCTGTATCACCACTTCGCCACCAAGGACGACATCCTCGATGCGCTGCTGACCGGAACCGTCGACGAGCCCTTGCGCCTGGCCGCCGAACTTTTCGCGGAACCCGGACCGGCCGCGCCCCGGCTGCACACGCTGGTCGTCGGAGACGTCACCCAGCTGTGCGCCAGCCGGTGGAATCTCGGAGCGCTCTACCTACTGCCCGAGCTGCGGCTGGACCGGTTCGAACAGTTCCGGTTGCGCCGTGCGGAACTTCGCGCGCGCTACCGTGCGCTGGCCGCCGAGGTCATCGCCGAGTGCGACGGGCCTGCCGACGCTGATGACCTGCCGTTTCGTCTGGTCGAGTCGGTCATCAACCGTCGCTCCGACGACTCCGATTGCCCAGACGACCAGCCGTGGGTCATCGCCGACGGGGCGTTGCGCACGCTGGGCTTCGGCGGCGACTTCGCCGCACTGCACCGGCACACCAGCCATCGACTGCGGCCCGTTAAAGTCGGCGTGTGACCGAATACCAGACCATCAAGTTCGAGCAGGCCGGCGCGATCACGCGCATCACCCTCAACCGGCCCGACGCCGCAAACGGCATGGACGACACCATGACTCGGGAACTGGCCGACGCTGCCCGGCGCTGCGACACCGAGGCGACCAAGGTCGTCGTTATCACCGGATCGGGCCGATTCTTCTGTGCCGGAGGTGATCTCAAATCGTTTGCGTCGGCACCGAGCCGCAGCCGCTACATCAAGGGCATCGCCGATGATCTGCACCGTGCGATCTCCACGTTCGCGCGGATGGACGCCGTGCTGATCACCTCGGTCAACGGCGTGGCCGCCGGCGCGGGCTTCTCCTTCGCGGTGACCGGTGACCTGGTGCTGGCGGCCGAGTCCGCCTCGTTCACGATGGCCTACACCCGGGCCGGGCTGAGCCCCGACGGCAGCGCGTC
>DATFCF010000545.1:0-2107 GCA_035253445.1 Mycobacterium sp. | reverse complement strand
CGGCATCGGGGCGGCCTTCGACCTGCTGTGCTCGTATCCGGCAGGCCAACTGATGGACCGGTACGGCAGGCGCTCGATCGCCGTGCCCTCGTTGCTGGTCATCGCGGTCTCGTACGTCGCGTTGCCGTTCACAGACGACTTCTGGACGCTCACCGTCGTGGCGGTGGTCATGGGAATTGGCAACGGCTTCGGCAACGGCGTGATCATGACGCTGGGCGCTGACGTGGCACCGCCTGCGACCCGGGTCGAGTTTCTCGCCGCCTGGCGGCTGACGCACGATGCCGGAATGTTTTTGGGCCCCTTGGCCGTCGGAGCCGCCGCCACCGTCGCACCGCTCGCGCTGGCGGTGGCTGGGCTGGGGTTGGTGTCGACCACCGGCGGCGGTTTCATGTACCGCTACATCCCGCGGTTCGTACCGTGGCCGCGCCGACCGGAGCCTGTTAGAGCGTGACCTCGTTGAGCCGGCCAGTGGCGACGTCGAAGATGAACCCGCGCGCCGATTCGTGCTTGGCGACAAAGGGGCTCAGCTCGATGCGGCGCAGCGACTGACGCACATCCTCTTCCAAATCACTGAAGGACTCGGCGGCCCACTGAGGCTTGACGCCCGTCTCGTCCTGGATGGCGCGCTTGAACTCGTCGTCGGTGAAAGTCAGCATGCCACAGTCAGTGTGGTGGATCAGAATGATCTCCCTTGTGCCGAGCAGCCGCTGGCTGATGGCCAGTGAGCGAATCTCGTCGTCGGTGATGACGCCGCCGGCGTTGCGGATGACGTGAGCTTCGCCGTCGCCCAGACCGAGGATCCGGTAGACGTCGAGCCGGGCGTCCATGCATGCCACGACAGCCACATGCTTGCTCGGCGGGAGCGGTAGCGGGCCCTTGAAGGTACTCGCGTACGCCTCATTGTTCTTCAGGTATTCATCTGTCACAGACATGGGACCTCCTCTGCCCGACGATAACCACGGTGCCTCGGCAATGCACGACTCAGAATCAATGCGAACGGATGAGCGACGGCCGCCCCGCTCGGGGGGCAGGGCGGCCGTCCGGTCGGCGTCGTCTCAGAGCAACGGAATCCAGGTAGGACTCAGCCAGCACCCCAGTCCTGGTGTCCACCGTCGAAAACGGGGTTCACCCGCTGACCCTGGTACGGAAGGCCGACGGTTCAACGTGGCTTTTGCAGGTCGTAGACCGTGGTGCCGCCGACATCGATGGGCGTGAAGTTCTGCTGCACCCACATCGTGATGTCGCTCCCGTTGCCCGACCGGTCCCCCGGCGGCCCGCCTCGCTCGCCCGGAATGAAGTACCCCACCTGGCCGTCTGCGACATAGGCCTGGAACTGCGTCAGCGTCGGCGAATTGTCGGAGCCGGTGAAACCACCGATCGCCATGATCGAAGCCCCGGTCTTCAATTCAAGTCCGCTCGCTGACATCGACCCGACAGTGGCCGCGGCCCAACGATTGTCAGCACCGCCTACCAATGCGGCCAGCGCCGTGTTGTCAGAATGCCCGCCGCTTGACCTTCGGCCGTCGATACCACGGTCGGTTACGGGCCCCGACACTGTCATCGGGCCACTGTGTGTTTTGGTGGCTGTTTCAATGGTGTAGGCCGCCGTCGCAGCAGCACCGAAAAGCACTGCGCCAATGGCGACAACAGCCGTTGCCCGACCGAGCCGGTGCGCGCCGACCGCGAGGATCGCTGCCACGATTACCGATCCGGCCAGCACGATCCATCGCAACGCCGGGGACCAGTCCGGGGTGCGGTCCAACAGGATGAACCCCCAGATACCGGTCGACGCGGACATCGCCGCCAGCACGAGCCGCGGCGCCAGGAACTCCCTGCCGCGCCACAGCTCTCGCACCGAAATCCCCACGAGTGCCGCGATCGCCGGGGCCAGCGCGACCGTGTAATAGGGGTGAATGATGCCGCCCATGAAGCTGAACACGGCACCTGTCACCAGCAGCCACCCACCCCACAACAGCAGTCCGGCCCGCGCGTGTCCGGCCCGCGCGTGTCCGGTGCGTGCCGTACGGCGGGTGAACCACAGGCCCGCGGTTAGGCCGATCAGCGCGGCGGGCAGCAGCCAGGACGCCTCGGTTCCCATCGACTGGCC
>DATFCF010000544.1:0-2067 GCA_035253445.1 Mycobacterium sp. | reverse complement strand
GACGACAGAATCGGATAGGGAGTAAGTGAGCACTCGAATCGAACACGACCTGCTGGGAGCCAAAGCGGTTCCCACGCAGGCCTATTGGGGAGTACACACAGCGCGGGCGGTCGAGAACTTTCCGATCACAGGTACCAGCATCGGTCAATATGCCGACCTGATCACGGCCCTGGCCGCGGTGAAGCAAGCCGCGGCGCGCACCAACGCGGACCTCGGACTGCTCACCACCGCGCAGGCAACAGCCATTGAAGCGGCCTGTGAAGAAATCCGCGCGGGCCGACTCGCCGACCAATTCGTCGTCGACGTCATCCAGGGCGGGGCCGGAACGTCAACCAACATGAACGCCAATGAGGTCATCTGCAACCGCGCATTGCAGATCATGGGTCACCACCCCGGCGACTACCAGTACATGCACCCGGCCGATCACGTCAATATGTGCCAATCCACCAACGACGTGTATCCGACCGCGCTGCGGCTAGCCACCATCGCCGCGTGCGACGGGCTGTCCATCGCGATGGGTGAGCTGATCGCGGCGTTCGACGAGAAGGCGGTCGCGTTCGAGCGGATCGTGAAGATCGGCCGAACGCAGCTGCAGGACGCCGTGCCGATGACACTCGGTCAGGAGATGCTCAGCTACGCAGTCACTCTCGGCGAAGACCGCCAGCGCCTGGCCGAGTCGACGGCGCTGCTGCACGAGATCAACATGGGGGCCACCGCGATCGGTACCAGGCTGAATGCCCCACCCGGGTACGTCGACGCGGTGTGCGAGCACCTGCGGGCGATCACCGGCCGCCCCCTGACCACCTCGGTAAACCTCATCGAGGCGACCCAGGACACCGGCGCATTCGTCCACGTATCCGGAATACTGAAACGGATCGCGGTCAAGCTGTCGAAGATCTGCAACGACCTGCGGCTGCTGTCCTCGGGTCCCCGCGCCGGTCTGGCTGAGATCAATCTGCCCGCGGTGCAAGCGGGTTCGAGCATCATGCCCGGGAAGGTCAACCCGGTCATCCCCGAGGTGGCAACGCAGGTCTGCTACGCCGTGATCGGCAACGACCTGACGATCACCATGGCCGCCGAAGCAGGCCAGTTGCAGCTCAACGCATTCGAGCCAATCATCGCGCGGTCGCTGTTAGACAGCGCCGGACATCTCACCGCGGCCTGCAGCGTGCTCGCCACCCGCTGCGTCCACGGCATCACTCCGAACGTCGCGACCATGACCGAGTATGTCCACGATTCGATCGGGCTTGCCACCGCGCTGAACCCCTATCTCGGGTACGCCAAAGCCTCCGAGATCGCCGGCGAGGCGCTGACCACCGAGCGCAGCGTTGCATCCATTGTTATGGAGCGTGGCTACCTGTCCGAGGAGCAGCTGCGGCATATTCTGGCTCCAGAACGCTTGGCCAACCTCTCCCTAGACACCCACTCCGACGTCGGCGAACTCGCCGCCGACTCCACATAGCCATGTCAAGGGACAGCCGCAGGCCGCTGAAACCCGGAAGCCGTTCGCAGAGAGGTGATTCGATGACACGCAACCGATACGCCGCGAGGCCGCCGCTTTACGGCATGGTGATGGTCTTTGTCGCCATGGCGATCGTCGCCGTCACCGCCTACCTGCACATTGGTTGGTGGTCGATCCTCGGCTATGCCGTCGCCGCGGTGATCGCTGTCGCCGGCTTCGCCCTGGCGTTTCGAGACCTGTCCTGAGCAGGGAGTCACGACACTATGCACGTCTTTCCGCGCTCGTTGCGGCGTCTCTCACGTCATCGCCGGACCCTGAAGCCTCAAGACCCATCGACTTGCGACGGCATCCCACAGTTGTCTGAACGTCACGGCCAAAGTTCGGACACCATCGCGGCCGAACTGTGACACCCAACTTGGCAATGCGGCATACGGTTCAGATTCAACATCTTGTGACACGTCCATTCTCTCGGGAGCGCCAGCTATGCGTGCTATGCCACCAAAAGCGAATCCGGCCGATGAACGTCACGGTAGCGACCACCTCAATGCGGGTGAACCAATATTGGGAATTCGCCCGCAGGACACCCGTCGAGAAAGGCCGGCCGT
>DATFCF010000543.1:0-5811 GCA_035253445.1 Mycobacterium sp. | reverse complement strand
CTGCAGTTTCCACGTGGCCACAGTGCCTGCGCCCCTGCCGCCTTCGAGCACCTGATAGCCGCTGTAGTGCGGGGAAAGAATTTTCGGGCGCACGCTCTGGTAATCCGCCACGGCCGCCAACACTGTCTCGGGCGAGGCGTCGATCAAGACCGAGCTAGACGCGCTGACCTGTCCCATCGGGAAAACTCCTAGTTAGAGGTGGTGAAACGGTGTGATTCCGCCTTCATGCGGTCGCATCGGCTGCGGCCGCGGACTAGCGTATATGCGTGTCTGTTGAGGGGAGCGACGCACGGGCGGCTCACGCTGCGGGCGTGCAGCGGCTTCTCGCCAGCTATCGGGACATTCCACCCAACGCCACGGTCCGGTTGGCCAAACCGACCTCGAACCTTTTCCGGGCGCGAGCAAAGAACACCGCCAAAGGGCTGGACGTCTCGGGCCTGACGGGCGTGATCGCCGTCGACCCCGATGCGCGCACCGCCGACGTGGCGGGCATGTGCACCTACGAGGACCTCGTCGCGGCCACACTGCCCTACGGGCTGTCGCCTCTGGTGGTGCCGCAGCTCAAGACGATCACGCTCGGCGGGGCCGTCACCGGCCTCGGTATCGAGTCGACGTCGTTCCGCAACGGCTTGCCGCACGAGTCCGTGCTGGAGATGGACATCCTGACCGGCACCGGCGACGTCGTCACGGTTTCGCCTGACCAGCACGCCGATCTGTTTCGCGCCTTCCCCAATTCCTATGGCACGCTTGGCTATTCGGTGCGGCTCAAGATCGAGCTGGAACCCGTCAAACCGTTCGTCGCGCTCAGGCACCTGCGCTTCGATTCGCTGCACGAGCTGGTCGCGACGATGGACCGCATCATCGAAACGGGCGGAATCGGCGGCGTCAGAGCCGATTACCTCGACGGCGTGGTGTTCAGCGCCACCGAGGGCTACTTGACGGTCGGTATTCAAACAAGCACACCGGGGCCGGTCAGCGACTACACCGGCCAGCAGATCTACTACCGCTCCATTCAGCACGATGCCGGCGAAAAACACGACCGGCTCACCATTCACGACTATCTGTGGCGCTGGGACACCGACTGGTTCTGGTGCTCGCGCGCTTTCGGCGCCCAGATTCCCCGGATCCGCCGGCTGTGGCCTCGCCGCTTCCGGCGTAGCAGCTTCTACTGGAAGCTCATCGGCTACGACCAGCGCTTCAACATCGCCGACCGCATCGAGATGCGCAACGGCCGACCGCCGCGCGAGCGCGTCGTGCAGGACGTCGAGCTGCCCATCGAGAAAACCGCGGAGTTCCTGGACTGGTTCCTGACGAACGTCCCCATCGAGCCGATCTGGTTGTGCCCGCTGCGGCTGCGCAAGGACGGACGGTGGCCGCTATATCCCATCCAGCCGCACCACACCTACGTCAACGTCGGCTTCTGGTCGTCGGTGCCCGTCGGGCCAGAAGAGGGGTACACCAACAAGGTGATCGAACGTAAAGTCAGCGACCTCGACGGGCACAAGTCGCTGTACTCGGACGCGTACTACGGGCAAGACGAGTTCGACGAACTCTACGGCGGGGAAACCTATAAGACCGTAAAGAAGACATACGACCCGGATTCGCGGCTGCTCGATCTGTATGCGAAGGCGGTGCAACGGCGATGAGCGCTTGCGCGAAGAGCGGAGAACGGCGATGAGCGCTTGCGCGAAGAGCGGAGGACAGCGATGACGACATTTCGACAAAATGCAGCCAATCCGCCGGACAGGAAGCTCACCCTGGCCGAGATCCTCGAGATCTTCGCCGCCGGTCGGGTGCCACTGAAGTTCACTGCGTACGACGGCAGCACGGCCGGGCCCGAAGACGCCGAGATCGGGCTGGATCTGCGCAGCCCGCGCGGCACCACCTACTTGGCCACCGCACCCGGCGAACTGGGGCTGGCCCGCGCCTACGTCTCGGGCGACGTCGAACCGCACGGCGTGCACCCCGGCGACCCGTACGAGCTGCTCAAGGCGCTTGCCGAGAAGATGGACTTCAAGCGGCCGCCTGCGCGGGTGCTTGCCAACATCGTCCGCTCGATCGGCTTGGAGCACCTCAAGCCGATCGCGCCGCCGCCGCAGGAGGCGATGCCCCGCTGGCGCCGCATGGCAGAAGGTTTGCGGCACAGCCGAACCCGTGACGCCGAGGCCATCCATCACCACTACGACGTGTCCAACGCGTTCTACGAATGGGTGCTCGGCCCGTCGATGACCTACACCTGCGCCTGCTACCCGCACCCCGGCGCGACGCTGGAGGAAGCGCAGGAGAACAAGTACCGGCTGGTGTTCGAGAAGCTGCGGCTCAAGCCGGGCGATCGACTGCTCGACGTGGGCTGCGGCTGGGGCGGCATGGTCCGCTACGCGGCCAGGCACGGGGTGAAGGCGATCGGCGTCACGCTGTCCAAAGAGCAGGCCACCTGGGCGCAGAAGGCAGTCGCCGAGGAAGGCCTGACCGACCTGGCCGAGGTCCGCCACGGCGACTACCGCGACGTCCGGGAGTCAGGGTTCGACGCCGTGTCGTCGATCGGGCTGACCGAGCACATCGGCGTGCACAACTATCCGTCGTACTTCCGTTTCCTGAAGTCCAAGATGCGAACCGGCGCACTGCTGCTCAACCATTGCATCACCCGTCCGGACAACAGGACGGGGGCGGCTGCTGGAGGTTTTATCGACCGCTACGTGTTCCCCGACGGTGAGCTGACGGGCTCGGGCCGCATCATCACCGAGGCCCAGGACATCGGCCTGGAAGTGGTGCACGAGGAAAACCTGCGCCACCACTACGCGCTGACGCTGCGCGACTGGTGCGCCAACCTCGTCGAACACTGGGACGAAGCCGTCGAGGAGGTCGGGCTGCCCACCGCAAAGGTGTGGGGGCTGTACATGGCGGGTTCGCGGTTGGGCTTCGAGACCAATGTCGTTCAGCTGCACCAGATTCTAGCGGTCAAGCTCGATTCGCACGGCAACGACGGCGGGCTGCCGCTGCGGCCATGGTGGGCGCCCTAGAACTCAGCGGCCTGTGTGCGTTTTGTTGCGCTCACCGCTCCTAAACGCACACAAATCGCGGCGTCAGCTTTCCTCGATACGACGGGCGCCCAGCTCGTTCTGCAGTAGCTCCAGTGCCGCTTCCTCCGGGTCACGCCGCGGCGCTGCGGAGGTGTCGCTGCTGGCCTCGGCCAGCATGCTCTCCTCTTCGTCGTCGTGCTGCGGCGCCTGGGCCGCGGCCTGTGCGACCGGCGCCGGGTCGGACCGGCCGGCGCCGGTTTCGCAGCGAATCCGCCAGTCGACACCGAGCGCGTCCTTGAGCGCGTCGCGAATGACATCGGAATTGCGTTGCTCCACAAGCCGTTTGGCCAGCGGCGCCGACTCGTGGCTGAGCACCAGGGTATCGCCCTCGACGGCACGAACGATTGCGCCTGCGAGCATCACCTCGGTGGTGCGGCTGCGCTGACGGACCTTCTCGCGCACCGTCGTCCACATGCTGCGGACGGCTGCCGCATTGGGCTCACCCGTCACGGCCGCGGGTGGCGGCGCCTCCACCACCGGGTCTGACGGCGGCCGTACCGGCGGCGGTGATGGCGGCGGCGGTTCGGGGGCCGGTTCTGGCTGCGGCTCAACCGCTTTCGGCGCCGGCTCAGCGGCTTTGGGCTGCGGCTCAGCGGCTTTGGGCGCCGGCTCCGCCGCCTTGGTCTTGCGGGTGTACTGCTTCGGCGGCCCAACCGGTGTGGCCGCAGCGGCGTCGGAGGCCGGAATCGACACCTCGAGCCTTGTCTCGATCCGTTCGATGCGCTGCAGCAGCGCCGCTTCGGTGTCGCTGGCCGACGGCAGCAGCAGCCGCGCGCAGACCACCTCCAGCAGCAGCCGCGGCGCGGTGGCGCCACGCATCTCCCCCAGCCCGGCGTGCACCACCTCGGCGTAGCGGGTGAGCGTGGCCGTGCCGATTCGTGTGGCCTGATCCCGCATCCGCTCCAAGACGTCCTCGGGGCCGTCGACCACGCCGCGCGCTACCGCATCGGGCACCGCCTGCAGCACGATCAGGTCGCGGAACCGTTCCAGCAGATCGGTGGCGAACCGCCGCGGGTCGTGGCCGGCGTCGATCACCGCCTCGATGGCCCCGAACAACGCCGCGGCGTCCCCGGCGGCCAGCGCGTCAACCGCGACGTCGATCAGCGCCACGTCCGTCGCACCCAGCAGCGCCAGCGCACGCCGGTAACTGATGTGACTGCCCGCTGTGCCGACTTCAGATCCGGCCAGCAGCTGGTCCAGCACCGAGAGCGTGTCACGCGGTGAGCCGCCGCCTGCCCGGATGACCAGCGGATACACCGCGTCGTCGACCGTGACGTCCTCTTGGGTGCAGATGCTTTCCAGAAGCGTCCGCATGGTCCGCGGCGCCAGCAGCCGGAACGGGTAGTGGTGGGTGCGCGACCGGATGGTGGGCAACACCTTTTCCGGCTCGGTGGTCGCGAAGACGAAGATCAGGTGGTCCGGCGGCTCCTCGACGATCTTCAGCAGCGCGTTGAAGCCGGCGGTGGTGACCATGTGCGCTTCGTCGACGATGAAGATGCGGTAGCGCGACTGCGCGGGTGCGTAGAAGGCCCGGTCACGAAGCTCGCGGGTGTCGTCCACGCCGCCGTGGCTGGCGGCGTCGAGTTCGACGACGTCGACGCTGCCGGGCCCGTTGGGTGCCAGCGCCACACACGAGTCACACACGCCGCATGGCGTGGGTGTCGGTCCTTTCTCGCAGTTCAGCGAGCGGGCCAGGATGCGCGCCGAGGACGTCTTCCCGCATCCCCGCGGCCCGGAGAACAGATAGGCGTGGTTGATGCGACCGGCCGACAGCGCGGTGCACAGCGGCTCGGTGACGTGCTCTTGGCCGACTACGTCGGCGAAGGTTGCCGGTCGGTACTTGCGGTAGAGCGCCACGCTCAGCAGGCTACCGACGAGCGGTGACGAAGTCCGGGCCTGATGATCATTCAGTCCTTCAGCAGGGATTCGGTCGCGGCGAGCAGCGCGCAGGTCGCGAGACCGTCCACCGCGTCACGCAGCTCGGGCTCCGACGGGAACGACGGTGCGATCCGGATGTTCTTGTCGTCCGGGTCTTTTCGATACGGGAACGCCGACCCAGCCTCGGTGACGGCGATGCCCGCGTCCTTGGCCAAAGCGATGGTGCGCCGGGCGGTGCCCGCCAAGACGTCGAGGCTGACGAAGTAGCCGCCCTTGGGGTCGGTCCACGATGCGATCTTGGACTCACCCAACCGGTCCTCGAGGATTTCTGATACCAGCGAGAACTTCGGCGCCAGGATCTGCTGGTGGCGCTGCATCTGCAGGCGCACCCCGTCCGCGTCGCCGAAGAACCGCAGGTGCCGCAGTTGGTTGACCTTGTCAGGCCCGATCGACTTCTTGCCCGCGTACTGCAGGTACCAGGCGATGTTGCCAAGTGATCCGCCGAAGAAGCTGACGCCGGCCCCGGCGAAGGTGATCTTCGACGTGGACGCGAACACGTGCGGCCGGTTGGGATTGTTGGCCGCCGCGGCCAGGCCAAGCACGTCGATCTGCCGGACGAAGTCGTGAGTCAGGGTGTGCACCGGGTAGGCGTTGTCCCACATCAGCCGGAAATCGCTTGCGGCGGTTTTCATTTGGACCAGCCGGCGGGCCGTCTCCCATGAGTAGGTGGCGCCGGTCGGGTTGGAATAGACCGGCACGCACCACATGCCCTTGATGGCCGGGTCGGCGGCGACAAGTTCTTCGATCATGTCGACGTCGGGGCCGTCCTCGCGCATCGGCACGCGGATCATCT